>JAMOAF010000654.1 GCA_023621895.1 Planctomycetota bacterium | reverse complement strand
CGGCCAGTCCGGCGATGGTATCGCCGTCTTTGGCATACGCCGCGCTCGCATCGAGCCGGGGGATCTCGACCCATTGGCCGGAGGCAATTCCGCCAGTCTCGAGCTCGCTGGCCGGCGTCTTGCGGGAAACGTACTTCCCGTATTCGCGCACGGCGCCGTCGGGATACGCACCGTGGGCCACGAGGTAGTGAACCGGGCCCTCGGCTGCGTTGATGATATCTTTGACCATCGCGCCGATGCGCCCCGGGCCGTAGCCTTGGGTCACGCGCGCGTTGCGGTCCGCGCCATCGCGTTCCGCGCGAAATGCGATGACCTCGTGGAAGGGCACGTAGCGATCGAGGATGAGTTTCCTGGTGTCGCTCCATTGCGGTCCCAGCCACGTCACCTCTGCCTCGCAGAACATCTGCTCTTCGAGCAGCACCGCGATCCGGTAGCCGGGTCCCAGCTCGGCGATGCCCTCGGGGAGAAGCCCTTCGATGACATCCGGCTCGTCCGGGGCGGTGCGGGTGGCTTCCATCAGGGGAAGCCGGTCGTAGCGGGCAACCCGAAGGCCGCGCCGGTCGTATACTTCCACGGCGTATTCCATGGTTACCACCACCGGTCGCGGTAGGCGACCGCCGCCTCGGCCCGGTGCGCGCCCGCCGGCTCGTCCGTGAAGGTCAGCGTGGTTTCGCCGGGGCCAATACGCGGGAACTCCCCCAATGCATAGGGCGTGACATCCTCATCCTCGAGCAGCACGCGCGCATGGACCGCATCGAACAGGAGGACCGAACCCTCGCCCACCACCCCGTCGTACTCGATGCGCCGTTTACCGTCGCTCACGGCGGGTTGCACGAGAGTCCCCCCGGCCCTCAATCGAATCACCGGCTGGGCGAATGCCGTACCCGTGCTGGCCACAACCCGCGTGGAGGGCGTCTCCATGATGGCCCAGGGAATCTCCGTCACGTTCATGGCCTCCTCGAATGGCGTGCGGGCTTCGAGCCGCAGTGTGAACGAGCCGGTGAGACTGGCCCGCTGAACCGCGCGGCGAAACGCCGCGCGCCGCACCATCAGGCGCCGTCCCGCCCGGATCGAGAGTTCCGCAGAATAGTCCGCCGCCGATGCCGCTTCGAGAAGCGCGTCGAGCCGCGTCTCGATCGCTGCCACGGACCTTTCGTCCGGGATCAGGCCCGCGATCTCGATGGTCCGCGCATCACGGCCGCCGACTTCCTCGTGCTGCTCGCGCACGGACACGAGCATGTCGTCCAGCACCAGGCCATTGAGCGTGATCGCCATCAGTGTGTTCCTCCCAGGACCGGCGCCGTGTCCGTCAGGGCCGCGGGGGCGTGGGGCGGATGGTCCCGCAAGAACGGCGCGAGCAGGCGCCATGCAGCGGCCCGCGTGGTCTTTGCCACGGCCGTAAGCGAGGCGAACCGCTCGCCCGCTTCAATGCGTTGCCCGCCCACAACCACGCTTTTCTGGTCGTGCGCATCCTTCGCCGCCAATGCGCAATACACGTGCGCACCCGCCAGAAGGGTTTCGCCCAGCACAAGCGCTTCGGGATAGGGCTCTTCGCCGTATGCCGGGTCGAGCAATGGCAGGAGCTCGGCGTGGGCGTCGTCAATCCCTGCCTGTATGAGCTCGGCGGGAACCGATGCCGCGTCGTTGAGCTGAAAGCGCAGCCGCACCATCGTTTCAGATGCAAAACTCGCCATATTCGAGCCTCCTCATTAGAATCGGGGAAGGGAGCGATCCGCCAAGCCCGGACCGCTCCCCTCGGTTCAAGACCAGTCGCTGCGCACCACCACGCGAGCCTTCTCATAGATGATCGCGAAGTCGGTGACGACGGTCAGATACGTCCGGTCCCACTGCTGGTTGATAAGCTTGTCGCTCTCGACCAGCAGGTCTTGTTCGGTGAGCTTCTGGGCCGCGTACCCCGCATCGAGAATGGTGAGCTTGTCCGCGGGCTGGCCCGCCATCGGCACCAGGCGTGTGCCCAGCGGCGTGGGCAGGTTGCCGGTCTTCGCGAAGTCGAACAGCGCAGCCTCCTTGAACGCTTCCATCTCGAGAATGGTCTGGCACAGCTCCGCATTGGCCAGCATATGGGTCGGCGTGAAGTAATGGTCGAGGGTCAGTGTCAGGAAACCCTTCACCAGGTCGCCGTACGCCCAGACGCCCGCCGCCGCGGTGTCGAGCGTCACCGGCGCCGTGCTGCCGGAAGCGTCGCCCGCAACCAGGATCTCCGCCAGCCGCGCGTCGAGATGGCGCCCCAGCCGTTCGCCGATCCGCTGAAGATGCACCCGGAGCATGTCCACCGACATCCGCCGGATCACCTCGTACGACGCAATTACGCCCCGCCCTTTCTTGTCCAGCTTGATCACGCGATCGCCATACTTGATGGACGATTCCGGGATCGCCGCGCCCTCCGCGACGGTGCGCAGCTCCTCCTCGAGTTCGTCTTCCCGAACGTAGGGCACGTCAAACGCCGTGCTGCCGACCCGCTCGTCGCGAATGATCAGGCCAGGGTACACGGGCTTGCGGGTCATGCCGCTCAGGACCGCGTCGCGAACCATGTCCGGAAACAGCCATTTCGCGTTGGGGTCAGACTGAAAGAAGCGGTCCACGGTGATGCGGTCCAGGTCGATGCCGAATTCCTGGGCGCAATAGTCGCGCACGGTGGTGCCGAGCGCACGAAAATACTGGCCATGGGTCAGCCCGAGGCCCTGCAGCGTTTCGTAAAGCCCGGAACCGCGGACCTGCCGCAGCTTCTCGGGCTCCTGGCTCAGGAACGCCACCCGCTCCTTCACCATATCGTCTCGATATGCCATCGGTTGTTCCTCCTTAGAGCAGTACGTGGACAAGGCCCGCCGCCGCGTCCACCTTGAGGTTCACGCCCTTGCCGTTGCCGGACGCCGGAGCTTTGACCTTGCCGTTCGCCGCCGCGGCGGTCACGCCGGCAAGGCCGTCCACCACCGGCGGGGTCTCGCCGTCGTATTCGAAAATGGATATGCCCCGCACCTTAACGGGTATCGCTGCCCCGTTGTCCGAGGCGTCAGCCAGGGCTTCTCCGAACACGGGGTCTTCCGCGTCCGTATCGTTGCTGACGGTGTAGGCGCCGATCAGCTTGACCGCATCGCCCTTTGCGATGCTCACCGCGCCCGCCGCCGGGGTCCTGCACGTGATGACCAGTTCGGTCACCACGCCGCCAATATCGCCAAATGCCATGGTTCACTCTCCTGTGGTTCGGCCGCGCGTGTGCCGGGCCGTAATGGCCGGGCGCGCGGCCTGTTGTGGTTCAATTGGATTGGGAAAGACGCCCCCGCCCCGCCCTCCTGTGGGACAGGGCGGGAGCGTCCCGTGGCGCACGGCCCTCAGCCGCCGCGCACGATGCCCATCGCGCGCTCTGTCCAGGCCCCGTGTTCGCCGTCAGGAAGCGTTTCCGGGTGCGACGCAGGCGATGGGGGATACTTGTGATCAAACCGCACCTCGTAGGCGCGAAGGTGCGCGGTGAGCTCGTCGAGGGACAGGGACTCGAGCGTGCGCCGCCACACGATCTCGTCGAACGTGCTGCCGTCGAGTTCCCGCCCAAGGCCGCAGAAACGCGCGATAGCCCGCCGCCGCGCCGTTACGCCGTCGCGCAGGACGGCCGGAAGCGACGCTGCGTCCACCGCCATCTCGTCCATGGTCTCCTGGAGGGCCCGCGCCGCTGCCGGCGAAAGAAACGGCATTCGCTCCGCCCGGAGCGCGCGCGTGCCCTTCCGGCCCTCGAGCAGCAGTTCCCGCGCATCCTTCGACCATGCGAGCACGGTATACAGTCCGGCATCCTCCCGCGCTGCGTCGCCGTCCTGTTCCAGCCACCGCATGGGATGAGGGCCTTTCTCGAGGGCCCAGCACCCCTCGTCCGGGAACGGGTGTTCCAGACGCCAGCCAACAAGGTATCCCGTCTGCTCGAGCCGTAAATCCCAGTGAGGACCGGTCCCGTCGTGATGCCGCTGAAGCACAAAGCGTCCGGCCGGGGCGCGCTCTGGGTCCGAAGCTTCCCTGGCGCCCGGCAAAACCGTGATTTTCCAATACATGCCCTGAACCTCCATCGCTCAAACAAGTTGTTGCAGAAGCGACACGATCACGCCCACAAGATTTGCCACGAGCAGAGTCACGCCCCGCGCCAGGGTGGTCTCGAGGCGCTGCACCCGCGTTTTCAGCTCGCTCAGGTCTTCGCGCAGCGTCGTCCACTGAATATCGTGCACAAGTTTGTAGGGGCAGGCCGGGTTCTCTTCCGGCGCCGCGGCCCTTGCGCTTGTCAGGATGCTCTGTTCCACGAAAAGCCCTCCTAGTTGTCCGACCGGCTGAGTTCGTGCCACACGCCGTCCGCGTAGACGAGCACGAGCGTATCGCCGGGGTGAGCGGTCCATCCGCCGGCCAGATGCAGGCTGGCGTTGTCCGTGAACACGCAATCCGCATCTCCCCCGATAATGATCACGGTCTGTCCTGAAACGCCGTCATCGAGGCGGGTCACGTCATTTCCGGCGGTCCACGCAGCCGGCACGCGAAAAATGTTGGCGCCCGCGACGCTCGGCGTCTTGTCGTCCGCGGCAAATGTCGCAACCTCGGGCGTGCTCAACGACCCCGAGACCCGCACGGCCCCCGCACCCTCATCCGCGGATACCTCGAGATCCCCCGGCGATGTGATCGACCCGCCCTGAATAGCCAGGTCTCCGACCACGGTTACGTCGTCGCCAAAACGGCACGCGCCCAAACCCGTGTACACCGCGTAATTCGCCGCCGTTCCCTGCGTGACGTCCTCGAGATACAATCCATACAGGCTGGTCACATCGCTCGCCGACCCCACCGTGCCGCCGTACAACGCCATGGCGTCAGTAACCGCCCCCGGCTGAGTCAACACGACCTGCCCCTTGATTCCAATGCCGCGGTCCATCCTGGAAAAGATCGGACCCGCCAGCGCGAGGCCGCGCACGCCGCTGATTTCGGTGGAAGCAGCCGTGTAGCCCGACCCTACGCTCGCACGTCCAACAATCCCATGAATATTGGACATGGAATGGGAGCTGCCGGACCAGACAATATGACCCTCGAGGGCCGAGCGCTCGCTCAGCACCAGCGTGTCCGAGCCTTCAAGCTTCGCTTTCATGAGATAGGTGTCGCCGGACGCTGTGCCGACCGACACCCGCGCGCCCCGCACCTCGAGAGCGCCCGGCAGTACGACGTCGCCGTCGTCCTCGATATGCACGCCCGTGGCGTTGGTGGGCTGGATGTAGGTGCCGGCGTCCGTCCACAACCCCCCAACGCCGCTCAAGAAGTCCCGGCGTGACATCTCGCGAGTCGACCCCGCGCTCGCATCATGTACCAGCAACGTGTCCGCGTCGTCGGCCACCTTGGCGTCGGTAACGGAATCGTCAAGGAGCTTTCCCCCGTCGAGAAATCCTTCCTGGGTCGTGATTACCTGGCCGGGCGCTCCGGCAGTCAGACGCCCGCGGGCCGTGAGGTCGCCCTCGATCACGACGTTCCCGTCGGAGAAGAGGTCGCCGTTCGCTTCAATATCGAGACCCCCGCCGCTATCGCCGTACCCGCCGCCGATGCGCAGCTCCTCGAGATACCGTGGCGCGGCGCTCATACCCATCAAAAGCACGCCCGCGAAACACGCGCCGTACGTCCATCGCCGTTTCAGCATCATTCGTCCTCCCACAAACCACCCGACCACATTTCGATGGGCGCGTGAAAGTCGCGCCGGCCCGCCGCGAGTGCGTCATCGAGTTCGAGTGCTCGTGTACCCGAAACGAAACGGGTTCCCTGCGAACCCGAAGCGACCACCGACCCCTCGATGACCTCGAGCAC
>JAMOAF010000184.1 GCA_023621895.1 Planctomycetota bacterium | reverse complement strand
CGTGCTGGCCCTGTTGATCGGCGTGAACCTGGTTCCGCTGGCGGTCCGCGCGCGGCCGGCGCGGCTGCCGGCCGGGGCGGACTGGTTCGACCGGCTGGTCCGCCCGGCGGGCTACGCGCTCTTGGGCGCGGCGGCTTCGGTGCTGGCCGCCTCGCAGATCGCCGCGGCCGCGGCGGCCGGCGCGGAGGACGAGCGCGTGCTCGAGGCGGCTCGGGCGATGACCGCCAGCGAGAGCCTCGTTGAGGCGACGGCCGTGGGGGAGGATGGCAGCGCGCTGCGCTATTGGATCGTCCCCGAGTCGGATCGCGGCGACGGCGGCTACGTGTTCAGCACCGAGTCGCTCGGCGGCGGCGTTACCGGGTACGGCGGCCCGGTCGTGATGGCGGTCTACGTCGCCCGCGACGGCAGCTTGCGCGATCTGCGGATCGTCCGCTCGCGGGAGACGCCGGCCTACGTCGAGAGTCTTTCCGGCTGGCTCAAAGGGCTGCCGGGGCACAACGTGTTTCGAGCAGATGGACTAGAGGGCGTCGACGCGGTGACCGGCGCGACGATCACTTCGGAGGCGATTCTCGGATCGCTCGGCCAGGCGGGACCTAAGTTTGCACTGGCCGCGCTGGGAATCCAAGCGGAGGCCGCGGCTGCGCCGGCGGCGCGGCGCCCGATCGACCGGCGGTTTGTCTGTCTGGCCGCGCTCGTCGGCCTGGCGCTGGCGCTCCGCTATCGGCCGCGGGTCTGGCTGAGGCGGGCAATGCTCCTGGCCACGCTCGTCTTGGCGGGTTTGGTGTGGAACCTCCAGTACGGTTCGCAGCAGGTGATGGGAATTTTGAATTGGAACCTGCCGGGAGACTGGCTGAGCGGTTCGTTCTTTCTCGTGCTGGTCGTGCCGGTCGCGGTGATGCTTTTTGGGAACGTGTATTGCGGCGGCGTCTGCCCGTTCGGGGCGCTTCAGGAGCTGGTCGGCGATCTGCGGCCGCGAGCGCTGGAGACGGAACCTGCAAAGGGCGTCTGGCGGTATGGCCGGGCGGTCAAGTACGTGCTGCTCGCGCTGGTTGTGGTCCTGTTTGGCCTGACGCGCGATTATGGCGTCTTGTCGGCCGATCCGCTGCTGACGGTGTTCAGCCCGCTGCGCGATCGTTGGGTCTTGTGGTTCGCGTTGGGGCTGGTCGTGCTGTCGTTTTTCTACCGCCGGTTCTGGTGCCGGAACCTGTGTCCGGCGGGCGCGTTTCTGGCTCTCTTGGGAGGGGTGCGAATCTTGAGCAGGCTGCTGCCGCGGACCAGTCCCGGGCGCTGCGACCTGGGCGTGAGAACGGTGGGAGAACTCGACTGTCTATTCTGTGATCGATGCAAGCATGCGCAAGACTGACCTGGTTTTTTTGCTTTGCGTTCTCATTTGCGCCGGGCTGTTTGCCGCCCGCTCGATCTCGCGGTCGATTCCCATGCTCTCCGGGGCAGTGCCCTCGGGCGCGGCTGCCCTGGGCGCCGCGGGCCAACCGCGGCAGGTCGACATGGCCAGGCTCGGGCGGCTGATCGAAGAGCGGGTTCTCTCGGATCATGAAGCGGAGTTCTACGAGCCGGTTGGCGTGCCGTCCTCTTCAGGCGGGCCAGGGCCCAGCGAGCCGGCGGCCCCTTCGAAGCGCGACATGCCAGGCCAGGCGCGTCCCTAGGCAGAACCACCCCAACAGGCGGCGCGATCGATTAAATCAACAGATCGCGAGCCGGATGGGGCGTTTGGGCTGCGCGCTGGCTGGCGGCCGGTGTTACATCTGGACTCGATCTGCAAAGCCTCCGTCAACGGGCTGCTGATGCATTTCCCTCGGAACGAAACCAGGAAACGCAACTGATTACTGAGAGCTAAACTCTTTAACCGCCCCAGAACAGTCCGCCTCACGGACACCGCTCGGCGCTCTCTTGACACCCCCGCCGCCGCCTTACTGCTTCGCCGCGATCGGCGAAAGCGTGAACGAGTACTCGTAGGGTTTGTCGCCGGGCAGCGTGTACTGCGGGTGGGTCAGCGCGCCCCAACTGTTGTCGCCGCCGACCCCGTGCAACTGGTGATCGATGTTCACCGTCAGCGCGTCGCGGCGCGGCAACTGGTAGCTGTGGGTCGCCGCTTCCAGGTCGGCCATCGTGAACGGCCAGACGGCGAAGTTGATCACCTCCTTGCCGGCGGTGATCCGCAGCCCCGCGCCGCTGGAATCGGTCAGCGTCAGCCAGCGAACGTCGCTGCGGTTGCCCGTGTCCTGTGCCCGGCAATAGGGATGGATCATCTCCTCGACCGTGGCATGATGGATGGCGATTTCGCCGCCGGTCTTGCGGTCCCAGTAGGTCTCCTGGGGGCCGCGGCCATACCAGGCGACGTTGCCGAAGCGGCTGGAAACCGACGTCGTCATGCCGACCTTGGGGATCAGCGGCGGCTTGGCCTCGCCCGGCTCGTACTGGAATGAGACCGTCACGCTGCCGTCGCCGCGGACGAGGTAACGGGTGCGCAGGAGCGAATTGGCCAGCGGCAGCTTCGCCTCGGCGAGGACGCTCACAGCTCCGCCGGAAACCGCTTCGGTTACGAAGCGATTCAACTGCCGATCCGCCGCGGCGCTGCGCCAGGGGGCGACCGTCTTGAGGTAGCTGCTGCGGTACTGGTTGTCGTTGGGCACTTTCCAGAAGTTGGGGGCCAGCGGCGCGGCGAGCAGCTCGCGGCCCGCGAACTTGAACGAGACCATCTCGCCCGTCTTCTTGCCGAAGGCGACGGAGAAACCGCCGCCGCGGACCGTGAGCGAATCGGCGTCTTGCGTGATCTCGAGCTTGCCGCCGGCCTCGGCCGAGAGCGCCGGCCGCTTGCTCGCCGGCAGCTCGAGTTGATCCCAAGCCACGCGGTGGCCGGCCGGCGCCCACGAGGCCGCCTCGGCCAGCGTGAAGGAGACGGTCAGCAGCCACTCGCCTTGGCCTTCGAGAGCCGGCAGGTCGATTGCCACTTCCTTCGACTGGCGCGGGGCCACGTCGAGCCGGCCGAGACTGCCGGAGGCCGACTCGCGGCCGTCGTGGCGGAGAATCCACGCTGCGTTGAATCGGTCGAGGTTGAGGAAGTAATACTTGTTGGTCACGCGGACGCGGCCGGCGGCCATGTCGACCGGCGCGACCTTGATCGACTGGTAGACCTTGCCGACCTCGTAGAGATGCGGGTTCGGCGCGCGGTCCGGCTGCACCAGCCCGTTGCAGCAGAAGTTCGTGTCGTTGGGCACGTCGCCGAAATCGCCCCCATAGGCGAAATACTTTTTCGAGCCGGTTTTGGAGCCCTCGGGCACGTCGGCCAGCAGGCCCTGATCGACCCAGTCCCAGATGAAGCCCCCCTGCAATTGCCGGTGGCTCTCGATGGCGTCCCAGTAGTCCTGGAGGTTTCCCACGCTGTTGCCCATGGCGTGGGCGTATTCGCATTGGATCAGCGGCCGCTGCTGGGGCTTGGCGGCATACTCGAGCATCTGCTCGATCGGCATGTACATCGGGCAGAAGATGTCGGTGTTGCGGTCGAGCCCGGCCCGTTCGTATTGGACCGGTCGCGAGGGATCGCGCTGCCTGGTCCAGTCGTAGGTCGCCTCGAAGTTGACCCCGTTGCCCGCCTCGTTGCCCAGCGACCAGATGATGATCGAGGGGTGGTTCTTGTCGCGTTCGACCATCCGCTGCGTGCGGTCGAGATGGGCTTGGCGCCAGGCGGGGTTCTTGGCCAGCGACTCTTCGCCGTATCCCATCCCGTGCGATTCGATGTTCGCCTCGTCGACGACGTACAGCCCGTACTCGTCGCAGAGGGCGTACCACCGCGGATCGTTCGGATAGTGCGACGTGCGGACGGCGTTGATGTTGAACCGTTTCATGAGCACGATGTCTTCGATCATCGACTCCCGGGGCACGGCGTGCGCACTGGCCGGGTGGTGCTCGTGGCGGTTGACGCCCTTCAGGTCGATCGCCTGGCCGTTGACGAGCAACTGGCCGCCGCGAACCTCGACCTTGCGAAACCCGACGCGGTGGCTCGTGGCGGAAATCACGTTGCCCGCGTCGTCGCGGAGCGCAAGGACCAGCGTGTAGAGATTCGGGGTCTCGGCGGTCCACTTGTCGGGGTTCTTCACGACCACCGGCGCGGGGGTCCGCTGGCTGGAGCATTCGGACGGTATCGTCAGCCGGGCGGGGGCCAACTGGGCGACCGCCTTGCCGCTGGAGTCGAGAATCGCGGCTTCGACGGAGCATTTCCTCGGTTCGGCCGCGTAGTTCATCACCTCCAGGTCGACCGTCACGGTCGCGTCGCGGTAGTCTTCATCGAGGTCGGCGTGGAAGAAAAAGTCGCGGAGGTGCAACTCGGCCGCGGACCAGAGATGGACGCTGCGAAAGATGCCGCTCAGACGCCAGTAGTCCTGGTCTTCGAGATAGCTTCCGTCGGAATACCGGTAGACTTCCACCGCCAGGACGTTTTCGCCGTCCTTGAGAAAACCGGTCACGTTGAACAGGGCCGGCGTGCGGCTGTCCTCGCTGTAGCCGACCTTCTTGCCGTTAACCCACAAGTAGAACGCGGAATCGACCCCGTCGAACTGGAGGAACACCTGGCGCCCGCCCCATCCCTCGGGCACGGAGAACGTGCGGCGATAGGAACCGACGGGGTTGCGCTGGCTGTAGCTGGTGAACTCCTTGGGCGGCTCTCCGGTCACCCGCGGCGGGTCTTTCTTAAAGGGATAGGTGATGTTGGTGTACAGCGGCACGCCGTATCCGTGGACCTGCCAGTTGCTGGGGACGGGGATCTCGTCCCAGCCGGAGATGTCGAATTCGGTCTTGTAGAAGTCGACCGGCCGGCTGGCCGGATCGGGCGACCAGTGAAATTTCCACTCACCGTCGAGGGATTGCAGCCAGGGGCTCTCCTCGGGCCGCGCCTTGGCGGCCGATTGGGCATCGGGGAAGAAGAACGACGTCGTCCGGGCCGGTTCCTTGTTTTCGCCAACAACCTGCTCATTTTCCCAGTCGGGCGCGGCGCCGGCCAGAGCGGCCCGCGAGCAAAAGACGATAGCCGCTGCGACGGCGGCCATGCATCGCGGATTTCGAAGATTCACGTTTACGGCCTCCTACAAGGAGAATGGAGTAAGATGTGCGGCTCCCCTCGGCGAAGCGCCTTGTCAGGAGCCGCCGGGCGGACCCTTGAATGGGTTCATGGTCCGGAATTCGAGGGTATCTTGCAAGGGGCGGGCAGAAGGGACGCCGAAAGCGGAGAGCGGAGAGCGGGAGGCGGGGGGCCGAACGCAGCGCGTAAGGTGGTGCAAACCAGCAGAAAACGGTTCAAATGGCCGATTGATGGAAGCCGAGTCCAGCCGCTGTGCGAACCAATGCGTGAGCACGCCCCGCCAGGCGGCGGTATCGGTTTTCGATTGGGTAAGACTGCCGTGACGGCCCCGAGCGCGGGGCAAGCCTATGCGGCTGGCGGCGAATTGCAGCGAAACGATCGAGAGTCGAGGTTCCCAAGCTGGAGCTTGGGAACCAGGAAGCTGAACTGGAGCTTGGGAACCAGGAAAGAGAGTGGAGGTTCCCAAGCTGGAGC
>JAMOAF010000677.1 GCA_023621895.1 Planctomycetota bacterium | reverse complement strand
GCCAGAGCCGATGAGGCCTCGATTCTCCACAATCGACGCCAACGCCGACGGCGCAATCGATCGAGCCGAGTTCGCCGCGGCGAGGAGCCGTGCGGGGGGCGGCCAACGTCCTGGTGGTGGGCCGGGTGGTGGGCCAGGCGCTCGTCCGGGCGGCGGCCCAGGTGGCCCAGGTGGTTCAGCCGGCCCCGGTGGGGGCCAGGCAGGGCCGAGGCCGGGAGGCACGCCATGAGACTCGCCGCCAGCGTGCACGACCTTACCAAGGAGTACGTTCTCGACGGCGAGACCGTCCGCGCATTGCGCGGCGTGACGCTGGAGGTGCCCGAGGGAGACTATGTGGCCATCATGGGCGCCTCCGGTTCCGGAAAAAGCACGATGCTCAATTTGCTCGGCTGCCTCGACCGGCCGACTTCCGGAACCATCATGTTCGGCGACGACAACATCAGCGACCTCAGCGACAACCAGCTTTCGGAGATCCGCGCGTCGAGAATCGGATTCGTCTTCCAGGCCTACAACTTGATTCCCCAGTTGACGGTCTTGGAGAACATCGAGGTGCCGCTTTACTACCAGGGGCAGCACAGCGCGGCGGCCCGCAAGCGGTGCACCGAACTGGCCGCCATGGTCGGGCTGGCGGATCGGCTCAAGCATCGCCCGACGCAGCTTTCCGGCGGCCAGCAGCAGCGCGTCGCCATCGCACGAAGCCTCGTCAACGACCCTTATTTCATTCTGGCCGACGAACCGACGGGAAACCTCGACTCGGCCACGTCGGAAGAGATTCTCGAACTGCTCAACTCCCTCAACAAGTCCGGCAAGACGATCATCATGGTCACCCATGAAGCCGATGTCGGCGACCGGACGAAGCGGATTGTCCGCCTCAAGGATGGACTGGTGATCTCCGACGAGCGCAATCCCGGCAGTACCCAGCAGCCGGCGGCGTGACGGCGCCTGACCGCGAAACCTCCAACTAGCACTTACCGCTTCCCCTCCCATGACCTTCTGGCTTCGGACCTTTCAACTCGGCATCAAGAGCCTCCTGCTCCATCCCTTGCGGTCGCTGTTGACCGTGTTGGGCATCTTCATCGGCGTGGCGAGCGTCATCTGGCTGCTGGCGATCGGGGAAGGCATCAGCCAGAAGGCCCAGGAACAGATCGCCGAGCTCGGAGCCAACAACATCATCGTGCGGACGATCAAGCCGCCCAGCGAGGTCATGGACGCGACAACCGGGACGATGCCCTACGGGATCACCCGTGACGACTTCGAACGACTCACCGAGACGATCCCCACCGTCGAGCGGGCGCTGCCGATTCGCGAGATTCGCCGCCGTTTTTCCTACGCGCACCGCGTCGTCGATGGCCGGCTGGTGGGCTGCACTCCCGAATACGCCGAGGTCACGCGGCTCTCGATCGATCACGGCCACTTCATTACCGACGTTGAGCTGAATGGGAAGCAGAATCACTGCGTGCTGGCCGCAAACGTCGCCAAGCGGCTGTTCCCCTTCGAAAATCCCATCGGCCGATCGATCCACGTCGACGAGAGCTATTACGTCGTCGTCGGCGTGATGAAGGACAAGGCCCCGTCGGCCGGAATCGGCGGGTCCTTCTCCGCCCAGGATTTCAGCAACGACGTCTACATCCCCATCAGCACGCTCTGGAGCCGCATCGGCGATTTCATTGTCACGCGCCGCTCCGATTCCTTCGAACGCGAGATCGTCGAGCTCAGCCAGGTCACGCTCCGCGTCAACGACGTCAAGAATGTCATGGAGACGTCCGACCTGGTGGAACTGACCATGGCCAAGCACCACCGCATCGAGGACTACGGTGTGACCGTCCCCCTGGAATTGCTCGAACAGGCAAAAACCACGCGGATGATGTTCATCATCTTCATGGGGCTGATCGCCGCCATCTCGCTGATCGTCGGCGGCATCGGGATCATGAACATCATGCTTGCCACGGTCACCGAGCGGACCCGGGAAATCGGCATCCGCCGCGCACTCGGAGCGAAGCGGTCGGACATCATTCGCCAATTCCTGATCGAAACGATTGCCCTCTCGATCGTCGGCGGGGCGACCGGCGTGTTGGCCGGCTTGACCTGCCGCGGCGTCACGCGATTGATCCGCTACGGGCTCGAGGCGGCGTTCCCGGAAGTCATGCAGGCACTGCCGGCGATTATCCAGAGCGTCGAGCCGATCGTCGTGCCCTGGTCTATCCCCCTGGCTTTCGGCATCTCGGTCGTGATCGGAGTGATTTTCGGCGTCTATCCGGCGATGCGGGCGGCGGCGATGGACCCGATCGAGGCGCTGCGCCACGAGTAGGCGCCGGCCGTGAGCGCGCGGAGCCCCGCCCCCCATCCATCCGCCCGGAGCACCTGCACCGCCACGGCACTACTCCTGGTTCCCAAGATCCCCCTGGTTCCCAAGCTCCAGCTTGGGAACCCTTCCCCCAAAACCTCGAACCCCCGTTGCTGGAGCAGACAATGAACGACCACTACCCCAATCGGCGCAAGTTTCTCCGCGAGTCCGCGCTGGTGGCCGGGACGGCGCTGCTGGGCGCGTCGCGCTGGCCGGTCCGGCAAGGTTCGGCCGGCGAACCACCAAGGTCCCTCCGGCTCGGCGCGCCGGTTTTCGAGCGGCACGACGATCCGCAGGAGCTCGCCCTGGCGCACCGCAAGCTGGGATATCGGGCGGCCTACTGCCCCAGCGCGACGCTCGACGACAAGGACCGCATCCGCGACATCCGCCAGGGATTCGCCAGGCACGACGTGGTGATCGCCGAAGTCGGCCGCTGGTGCAACCTGCTCGACCCGGACGAGGCGAAGCGGGCGGAGAACCTTCGCAAGGTGACCGAAGGGCTGGCCCTGGCCGACGAGATTGGCGCCCGGTGCTGCGTCGACATCGCCGGCTCGTTCAACCGGGACGTCTGGTACGGTCCCCACCCTGAGAATCTCTCGGACGACTTCTTCGACGCCGCGGTCGAAAACGCCAGGAAGATTATCGACGCCGTCAAGCCGAAGCAAGCGAAGCTGGCCTACGAAATGATGGGCTGGGCTCTGCCCGACAGCCCCGATTCTTATCTGGCGATGATCAAGGCCGTCGGCCGTGACGCGTTCGCCGTGCACCTCGATCCGTGCAACCTGATCAACAGCCCAGTGCGTTTCTACCGCAACACGGAACTGCTCAACGAGTGCTTCGACAAACTCGGCCCCTGGCTCGTCAGTTGCCATGCCAAGGACGTCACCTGGGACGTGGAGATGCAGGTCCATTTCCGCGAGGTCGTGATCGGCTCGGGTTCGCTTGACTACGCGACCTACCTGCGGCGGCTTGCCGCGCTGGCGGGCGACGTGCCGCTGATGATCGAGCACATGAAAAGTCCCGCGGAATACGATCAGTCGCGCGCTCGCCTGCTGGAGGTCGCCAGGGAAGTGAGCGTGTCGTTCGGGTGACGGTTGGTAGCACGGGTCGCCCGGTCCGTCGGCCCCGCGTAGCACGGGCCTCCCGGCCCGTCGGCCCTTCGTAGCACGGGTCTCCCGGCCCGTAATTTCTCGATCCGGTTGGTGCTTCGCGGTGGGGCGGCGCTGGCGTCTTGGCTGTGTGGAACCGTCGGGTTCCGGCGAGTCGAGGCGGCGGTTCCAGCCGTCTTGGGTTGGGCCGCTCTGCACCACCCTTCGCGGTGGGGCGGCGCTGGCGTCTTGGCTGCGTGGAACCGTCGGGTTCCGGCGAGTCGAGGCGGCGGTTCCAGCCGTCTTGGGTTGGGCCGCTCTGCACCACCCTACGCCGTGGGGCGGCGCTGGCGTCTTGGCTGCGTGGAATCGTCGGGTTCCGGCGAGTCGAGGCGGCGGTTCCAGCCGTCTTGGGTTGGGCCGCTCTGCACCACCCTACGCCGTGGGGTGTTTTACTTTCCCACTAGCGTGCCGAGATTGCCGCCGCCGAGTAAGCCCTGATGCTCCGGACCGCCGCAGATTTCCCGATGAGTCCACCCGCTGTCGATGAGCCCGAGGTAAAGCGGCCTTCTGGCCTCCTCCAGTCCGCGCACGCTGGTCAGATAGCCAAACAGGTTCTTTCTCTCGCCAAGCTGCTGCTTCGCCTTCTCCACGCGCGTGATGAATTCCTGAACTTTCTGGGGATCAAGGTTGATCCCCAAGCGGACGCCCCGATCATTGAGTTGGTCGACCATCGCGTCGGTGATCTGATAGTCTCCCGTGATGATGAACGGCTTGGCCGCGGCTGACAGCAGATCGTTGATCAGATTCTCCTCCGGGGAAACCAGGCGGACGACAACGCCGCCGGCTTCGAGGGTCTTGAGGGCTTCCCGGCCTGCGCTGGTGAGCCGTCCTTGGGCAATCCAAACGCCGTCGTCCCCCTTCAAGTCCACCCTGCCAATGGCATGCAAGTCCAAGAGCAGTTGCAGCAGTCGCGTGTCGCCGCCGATGGCCTTGATCTCTGCCAGGCCCCGGGCAATCGATTTTTTGACAGGGCCGCCCTGACCGGCCTCGGTGGCTCGACCGCGGGAGTCTGCCGGGGAGGGCGGATTTCTGAACAGCTCGCGCGCACGGTTGTAGACCTCGTCGTATAGAGCCTCCTTGGTCTTCTGCGCAATGGGGACGACCATCCAGCGGCTGTTCGGCAGTTCGGGATTGAGATTCTGGACCTGCATCCGCATCCCCTGATAGAGTTGCTCGCGCCGCTCGATCAGGAGTCTCGCGTCTGTTTCGTTCGCCAGGTTCACCATGCCCTGCAAGACAAACTGCCCGGCGACTCGCAGCATTTGCGATTCGATCTTCCCTGTATCGTCCTCAGGCTGGTGGTAGTCCGGGTGGCCCACTCCTCCGCTGCTCATCAACGCCAGCGCCTCGATGCCGCGTCTGATGAACCCGGTGTGGTCGCTGCCGCTCGGCCCCCCTTCAAGCGGCTTGACGCGCTTCAGAACCTCGGCATCCTGGTTGCGCTTGATCACGTCCCAGATCGTGGGGAAATTCAGAGCGCCCGGCGCGCCGAGCTCTTCCCCCATCCCCACCATGTCGAGGTTGAAGTAGGCAGCCACTTTATCCATAACCACGCCGTCGCAGGGTTGGCTGGTGTAGTGGAGCGATCCGAGAAGCCCGCGCTCCTCCCCGCACCAGCAGCAGAAGATGACCGTGCGTTTTGGCTGGAACTTGCCTTCGGAGAGCACGCGAGCGATCTCCAGAACGACCGCTGAGCCGGAGGCATTGTCGTCGGCGCCGTTGCAGACATAGCCGTTGCGGACGCCGATGCCGTCGAGATGCGCACCGGCGAGCACGTATTCATTCTTGAGCTTCGGGTCGGTCCCCTCGATCTTTGCCAGCACGTTTCGGTCGATGTTGTTGCCGTGTTCCTCGTCATAACGAACGGAAACATCGTAGCCTTTGAGAGTGGCCTTGACGCCCGTCCTGCGGGACTGCGGCCGTTTCTGCTTGATCTCTCTTCGAGCGAAGTCCATCCGTCGCTTCAGGCCCTGGGGTGATTCTTGGGGATCGTGCTTCATGATGGCTCGGAACACGCGCTCGTGAATCCTGAAACAGAGGAAGCTCTTCTCGGGCTTGAAGGGGCGATTTTCGGAGCT
>JAMOAF010000220.1 GCA_023621895.1 Planctomycetota bacterium | reverse complement strand
TGGATCGCGGCCGTCAGTCTGGCGGACCAGGCGCATCGCTGGAATTCCGTTGACCATTTCCCCCGCGTCGAGGACGCTCCTCGGCAGGAAAACGGTCCCGCCCACCAGCTCCCGACCGCTCAGGCCGTCGCCATCGTCGACGCGCCGCCGCGGACGAGAGGCTCGCTGGCCGCAGCACACCCGGTCGCCGTCTCGAAAGAATCGGCAGGGCAGGGCGAGCGTGTCATCGAGCCGCAGCGGCGACCGGCCGAGTTGGCCTCGCTGGTCGTCCTGGCCGGAATCGGCTACGAGTTGGTTTCCGACCAGCGGCGGCGAGAGAGCCTCCGCGAATGCCTGCGCTCATGGTCCCTGACGCCGCCTCGACGATGGTAGGGTGGTCCAGAGCGACCCATCGCCATCGGGTCTTCGTGGTCGAATGCGCTTCCGGAGCCGAGTGGGTCGAACCGGCAAACGGCGAGCGACGGCCCACCGGAATTGCCGTTGGAGATCGCAAGGCGATCCAATCGCGGGGCAAGCCCACGCGGCTAACGGTCTTGGCGTGGTGAGAAATGCAACGGTTCCCAAGCTGGAGCTTGGGAACCAGGGACAGAGCCCTTAACCTGCACCCAGCGCGGGGCAAGCCCACGCGGCTAACGGCCTGGGGTGCCGCGGACCCCGATGGCGTTACCGTTTCAGCGGGCGGAGCTCGCCCTCGGAAAGGACGAACCTGCGCCGCTCCGGCGGCGCGATGAAGTCGACCGTCGCCGTCCGGGTCGTCCCGTTGCCGCTAAGCGCGGCAATCCGTCCCAGGCCAAACTGGTTGTGCCGGACGATCATGTCCTGGGTGAACTCGTCGGGGTCGACGGCCGGCAACACGGCGTCGCCGGCCAGCTCGGCCGCCGTCGTTAGCCGGATCGAGGGGGTGGAGGAGAACGTCGTGGCGGCGGGCGCGAAGGCAGGTGCGAAGACGGGCGCGGCTGGCGACTCGCGGTCGCTCGGCCGCGCATGGTCCCTCTGGTCCACCGTCTCCATCTCCCTCCGCGGCAAATCCATGAGGAACCGGCTGGGAATCGTGATCTTCCTCTGCCCGCGGAAGTCGCGCTGGAAGGCATAGCTGATTTGCAGCTCTTCGCGCGCCCGCGTAATCCCGACGAACATCAACCGCCGCTCTTCTTCAACCTGGTCGGCGTTGTCGCGGGCCCGCTCGTGGGGCAGGAGTCCCTCTTCGACGGCAATCAGAAAGACGACGGGAAACTCGAGCCCCTTGGAGGCATGCAGCGTCATCAAGGTCACGCGGTCGCTTTCCGCCTCCCAATCGTCCGTGTCGCCGACGAGGCTCGTCTCCTCGAGAAACTCGTCGAGCCGAGCTTCGCCCGCATGCCGCTCATCGAACTCCCGGGCAACGGTCAGCAATTCCTCGATGTTGGCCAATCGCTGCTGGTCTTCCTCGCTTTCACGGTTGTTGTACTGTTCCTTGTAACCGGTCTCGGTGAGCACGTGGCCGAGGATTTCTTCCATCGGCGCATCAGCCAGCGCCGCTAAGCGATCGATCAGGTCGACGAACTTGCCCACCTGGCCGGCCGCCCGCTTGGCCAGGCTGCTGATCGCGCGGCAGTCGCGCGCCGCTTCGAGCAGGCTCAGGCCGTTCGAAACGCCATGATCGGCCAGCCGCTCGACCGTCGTCCGCCCGATGCCCCGCGCCGGGGTATTGATCACTCGGAGGAGCGTCTCGTCATCGCGTGGATTATGGATCACCTGGAGGTAGGCCAGGACGTCGCGGATTTCCTTGCGCTGGAAGAACTCCATTCCTTGGACGAGTTGGTAAGGAACGCCCAGCTCGCGAAATGCCCGTTCAAACGGCAGGGAGAGGGCGTTGACGCGGTAGAAGACGGCGAACTGGCGCGGCCGGCGCCTGCCGGAAGCCACGTCGCCGGCAATCCGCTCGGCGATGGCGCGCGCCTCGTCGTTCTGGTCCGCGTAGATCACCAGCCGCACCGGCGGCCCCTGGGCGTTTTCGGTATACAGCCTTTTCTTCTTCCGCCTGAGATTGCGGGCGATCAGCTCGTCGGCAACGCGGAGAATGGATTTCGTGCTGCGGTAGTTCTGCTCCAGGCGGACAACGCGCACCTGCGGATAGTCCTTCTCGAATTCGAGGATGTTTCCCACGTGCGCCCCGCGCCAGCCGTAGATTGACTGGTCGGGATCGCCGGTCACGGCCAGGTTCGGATAATCCACCGAGAGCGCCCGGGCGATGGCATATTGGGCCAGGTTGGTGTCCTGGTACTCGTCGACGAGGACGAATTGGTGGCGCTCGTCGAGGCTTTGGCGGATTTCTGGACAATCGCGGAGGATCGTGGCCGCGTGGAGCAGCAGGTCGTCGAAGTCGACCGCGTTGGATTGGGCCAGCAGCGACTGGTAGGCGGGATAGACGCGGCGAACCACTTCGCCAAGGGGGTACCCGGGACGAGGTTCGTAATCCTCGGGGAGCGTGAACTGGCTCTTGAGCCAACTGATTCTCGAACCGATCTGATCGAGGTTGAACATCGCCGGATCGATCCTGGCTCGCTCGATTGCGCGCCGCAGCGCCCGGCCCGCCATGTCGGCGTCGTAAATCGTGTAATTCTCCTCCAGTCCGACCAATCCGGCGTGGCGGCGGAGGAGCCGCGCGGCAAACCGGTGGTACGTGCTGACCCAGACGGAGTGGCCGGGCACAAGCCGTTCGACTCGGCTGCGCATTTCCTCGGCCGCCTTGTTGGTGAAGGTCAGGGCGAGAATCCGGGCCGGCGCGACCCCGTGTTCCAAGAGCCAGGCAATCCGGTGCGTCACGACGCGCGTCTTGCCGCTGCCCGGCCCGGCAAGAATCAGCAGCGGACCTTCGATGTGGCTGACCGCTTCGCGTTGGGCCGGGTTCAATCCCTCGAGCAGATGGTCAGACACGGGCACTCCTTTGCAGGGGCTGGCAGCCAGTCGGCCGGCTACGCTCAACGTACTTGATGGGCTCCGCGTGAACGTGAAACGCGCGCGGAGCGCGTGAAGAACCCCAGTATAACGGAAAACACTTGGTTCGGCGGCACGCAACCTACCCAAGAGCGGGGCACTTGGTATACTACGATTTCGGCGGTGGGAACGTTTGCCGATCCGGGGCGATCTGCCGAAATTGTGTTTGGCTGCCGGCTGATGGGGAGTTGCCGATTTGACACGCACGTTTCGCTATTTCGAGAAAAAGCGCGGGCACCGGCGGACCGGCTCGAAGACGCTGGCGATCGTCGGCGAGACCGTGTTCTTCACGTTCTTCTTGGTCGGCGGCGTCGCGGGCCTGTTCGCTCTCTACTTCATGCTGGTGGTTCCTCAATGGCAGGCCAACACGGAGTTTGTCGCCCACCGGTGCCTGGTGGTCGACAAGCGGATCGGCGAGAAGGAGGGGGACGACGGCATGCTCTACCGCCCGGAGATTCAGATCGAGTATTCGATCCAGGGCGAGCGGTTTGTGGTTTGGACGTACGACATCTGGACCTTTGACCCGACCGGGGGGTATTCGGCGGGGCGCGAGGAGAACCAGCGGATTCTCGATCGTTTCGAGGTCGGCAGAGAGTACGTCTGCTGGTACGATCCGCAGGACCCGAGCCGCGTGGTTCTCGTGCGGGCTTACCGGTGGTGGTTAGGCCTGCTGTTCATTCTCCCTGTTTCGTTCATCCTGATCGGCGCGGGGCGCCTCGTCTACCTGCTCCTGTTTGCCGGCAAGTCGGCGGAGCGCCGTTCGGCGTTCGCCCAGAAGGCGGCCAGGCTGGCCCCGTTTGAAGAAAAGGGGAGCGGCGCGGCCGATTTTCCCGCAATTCCGGCCAGCGTGAACTTGACCGACAGCCCGGGGACAGCCCTGGCGTTTCGCTTGCCGGCGGCTGCGACGCCGAGCGTTAAGCTGGGAGCGACGATTGCGGCCGCTGTGATCTGGAACGGGATCGTTGCCTGGCTCCTGGTCGTGTCGGTCCGCGGCCACATGCAGGGGCAGCCCGACTGGCCGCTGACCGTCTTCAGCCTGGTTTTCGCCGCCGCGGGACTCGTGCTGGTCGCTTGGGCCGCGCGCCATGCGATGGTGGCCACCGGCGTGGGGCCGACCCTGCTGGAGATTTCGGACCAGCCGTTGCGACCGGGGGGGCAGTACCGGTTGTTCGTCTCGCAGACCGGCCGGCTGCGGCTGCGCTGTTTCGAAGTCCTTTTGGTCTGCGAGGAGGAGGCCACCTACCGGCACGGCACCGACACGCGCAAGGAGCTCTGCCGGGTGCTGGAGCAGCCGATCTTCCGCTGCGACGCGTTCGATTCCGGCCGCCCCGCGCCGTTCGAGGCCAGTTGCGAGGTGCAGATGCCCGACCGCGCCATGCACTCCTTCCAGTCGGCCCATAACGAGGTGAATTGGCGTTTCATCGTCCGCGGCAAGATATCCGGTTGGCCCGACTACGAGCGCTCATTTCCCGTCCTGGTCTACCCGAGCGAAAACGGCAAGGAGGGGAAATGACAGGTCCGCGGATCGTGATCCGGCTGGACGAAAACGGCCGAATCTACCAGCCGGGCGACAAGCTGGCCGGCGAGTACCGGATGATGGCGATCGATCGCGACGACATCAAGGCCCTGGAAGTCTCCGTCTTGTGGTTCACGGAAGGCAAGGGCGATGAGGACCTGGCGGTCCACGATTTCCGCCGCCTGTCGGCGGAGGACGGCGACTGGATCGATCCGCGGCGTCCCGGACGATTCAGCACGACGCTGCCGAACAGCCCCCTGAGCTACGACGGCAGGATCGTCAAGGTCCGCTGGTGCGTTCGCGTCCGGGCGTTCCTCAAACGGGGGCGGGAAGTCGTCGGGCAAAGGCTCTTCCGCCTCGGCGACGTCCCCGCCGCCAAAGCCCCGCCGACCTGACGCAGAGGCCGCCCTTGCCAGAGCAGTCGTGCGAAAACCCGTTCTCCACACGCCGCGTCCGGCCTGGGGCGATCGCATACGAGTACGCCGCGCCGGCGGGGCGCCAGGCCGCCCTGGCGCGGTTTGAGGCCGCCGGGCGCAGGGGGCAGATCGTCGGGCCGCACGGTTCGGGCAAATCCGCCCTCCTGGCCGACCTGGTCCGCTGCTGGAAGCAGGCCGGCGAGCGGGTCCTGCTCAGCGAACTGCACGACGGCCAGCGGCGGTTGCCCCCCCGCTTCTGGTCGGACGCGCGCCGCGAGCGGCCGACGCTCGTGGCCGTCGACGGTTACGAGCAGTTGGGCTTCCGGGCGCGCCGCGGTCTGCGGCGTTTCTGCCGCCGTGGGGGAATCGGACTGGTTGTGACGGCGCACAAGGCGATCGGTCTTCCCGACCTGGCCCGATGCGCCCCTTCCCTCGAAACGGTCGAGAGACTCGCGCGCGGCCTGCTTGGCGGCGAGGCGCCGTGGGCTACGAGCGAGATGATCGCCGCCTGCTTCGAAAAGCACGGCGGCAACGTCCGCGAGGTCCTCTTCGAGCTCTACGACCGCTACGAAGACAAGCGGCGATCGTCCGAAATCGACCTGCGTGATTCGTGGAAAAAGCGGCTGTTATTCAGATAGCCGCGTGGGCTTGCCCCGCGTTTCGTTACGTACGGGTTGTGCCGCAGCGCAGGCGAGCG
>JAMOAF010000252.1 GCA_023621895.1 Planctomycetota bacterium | reverse complement strand
AGGCCGGTGCGCGACTTGATGTAGCCCACCGTACCGTCACTGATGTGGACGTCCCACTGGTCCGGGTCCCACGCCACGACGAGGTCGTCCTGATCGAGGACCGACACGAACTCGTTGTACCCTTCGCGCCGCGCCTGCATGTTGCCGTCGACCGCCCACAACGTACCCGTGTTATCCACGAACGCATGTTGCCGGTCGTCGCCGCCGGCCGCGCCCCGGCCCGCCACGCCCACGTCCGCAACCGGGACGGCGCGGAATACCGCCAGCCCTTCCTCGGCCTGAGGCGCTACCGCCGAAACGCCGTTCGACCCGTACACCACGGCTGCGCCGCCCAACGACCGGATCGACTGGACGCTGCCCTGCCACGGCATCGGAATGAACCCGATCCGGCCCGTTTTGATCCGGTCGATATAGAGCGGTTTCATCGCTGCTTCTTCGGCGGTCCCGGGCATGCCGAACATGGCCAGTTCCGCCGCAAACGGCCAATAGAAATCGCCGCCGCCCAGGTCGCTGTACATGACCACGTTCGGCCCCATCGCGAGGTCCTGGTACGTCATGATGTCGGCGGGACTGTGTTCGATCCAGGTCTGCCACAGGTCTTCCCACGCGGCGGCCTGGAACCGGGCCGTGTTGGCCGCCATCCCGGCGAGCAACAGCCGGTTCCGGAAGTTCGCCACGGTTTTCGGGACAATCGGATACGAGTCGTCCGCGTTCTGCCACACCCAAGTAGTCCACCTGTTGTACAACTGGAGCCGCGACACCAGGCACGCGCCGTTGCTCAAGAACCAGACGTCCTGAAAATCGGCAAAATGCCACGGGCCCGTGCCCTTCGGGATCGTGCCTATCGTGATCGTATAGGCCGCGACGTCGTCTACCGCGCCGTCAAAATCCGTCGACGGAACCAGGGACAACGTACCGCTTCCAATACTGACGATGTCCTCGGAATAGGTCCCGTCCTGCGTGACCGGAGTCCCGGTCTGCGTTCCCAGGGCAGGCGTCAACGACCCTTTCGTCATCCCGATTACAGTGAACTGGATGCGATACAGATTCGTCGGGGTCAAGACCTCCCCTTGGGACAACGGGGCGATGCCGGAGGTGTGTTTCACTCTGTTGTCGGCATAGGCCCACCCGTCGCCCAAAGTCCAACCGTCCGCGTTGTCGGTGAACGTACCGTTCTGCACCAGTTGGCCCGACGGAGCCCCGAGCCGGTAGATGGGAATCTCGGTCAGTTTCCAGCCGTCTTCCGGCGTTTCATCCACCTCGTAGATGGCGGTCTCGGTGGCGAGCAACGTGTGGACCTTGCCGCGAATCAACTGCGGATACGGCCAGGAGCCTGCAATCTCGCTGAGCGCCGTCTTACACGGCCAGATGATCGATTCGGGCCGCGCCAACCCGTACTGAGTCGGTTTTGCCCCGTGACAGACCTCGAGCACGGGAGCGTTGCGCGGCATGCGCCGGTCGTCCCGCAGCCCGCGAGTCAGATGCTCTTGAATATCCAATGGGTGTAGAGTAGCCATTACGCGCCTCCAAGCAGGTGTTTGGCGGAGACTTTCCCGTCCAGCCGCCAGGCCAGTTTGATGTAATCGATCTCCACGCTGGCGGACTGCGCTTCGATCACCACTCGGAACTCGACGCCGGACACCACCAGATGTGCCACGCCCTTGCCGCGCAACGCCACCGGGCTGGACCGCGCCCATACCGTGTCTTCCCGGCTGGTCTTGTACTCGACCGTAACCGTCATGGTGTTGGAGCCGCTGCTGAGACCCAGTTCCACTTCCGTGACGGTCTTCATCAGCCGCGTGCCCATGTCCAGCGTCTCGGTGACGGCCCGGAACCCGCCCGGCCCGGCCTGGACCGCGATACCGGAGGATTGGCCGCCCACGACCACAATGGATGTGACGGATTGCGGCGATTGCGCCATCCCGGTCTCGGTCAGCACGTACGCTGCGTTGGTCCCGTCTCGTGCGCCACCGATATAGAACTCGTGTTCGACCGGGTCATAGGCGACAACCACGTCCTCGAGGCCCGACAACAGCCAGCGGTAGTCCAACCATTCCAGTCCCGCGTCGGTCAGCCGCCACAACGAACCGGACCGGTCCACGAAGACGTGGGTATACTCGTCGCCGCCTACGGCTCCCCGGCTCGCCAATCCCCGGGGCGACTGGCCTCGCTGGTCAACGAGCCGCCGGTACCCGAACGTCGGCGGGTCCGTATGCGGCACCAGCGCCGCCACGCCGTCTTCGCAGTACGCGACCGCCACAGTATCCAGCGCGCGCACCGCCAGCGTCCGGCCTTGCCACGGCATCGGGTATGCTCCGCCGTCGCCCCGTTCCAGCATGTCGGCGATGAAAGGCCGCGTCAGACCGTACCCGGTCTGGACCACCTTCCGCGCCGTGATGTTCGTTACGGAACACGACAGGTTCGCCGTACCGCACAAGTACAGCGACGGTGTACCGCCGAACACGAGTTCTTCCCAGTAGTAACCGTCCTTGGTCCGATGGGCGCCTTCCGCGCCGCCCAACCGGACAAAGAACGCGCCGTCCTTGTGGTTCCGAATCTCGTACCCGACGACATAGGTCGCACCGGCCTCCAGCAGCAACGCCTGTTCCGCGCACTGTTCGCCGGCACAGACGATAACGCCATCGTCCCACGCGCCGTCACCGCCCAACACCCAACTGTCCGGGTCTTCTTTGCCATACGCCAGCGTCCGGTTCCCGACCAGCTCCGGCCCGAGCCCCGCGGGCCCGTACAGCGCCAGGATGGGCCAGAACAACCACAACACGTCCACGGCCCCGAACATGCTCCACCAGACCGCGTTGTGCGCCATCGCCAGCGCGCCTGCCTGATGGTGCTCGTTCAGCAGTTCTGCAATGGCCTGCCATTCGGCGTTCCAGAACGCGCCTTCGCCGACGTCGAACCCGCCCAACAGCACCCGGCCCCGGAACGCGCAGCCCGTCTTGGCCGTGACGCGCTGTTGGCCGTAGTAGACCCCAGCCTGCGCGTACATCAGCAACACGTTTTTGTCGTTGAACGCCAGCACGGGATCGCCCAGGTCCACGATATGCCACGCGCCGCCGCCGGCCTGGACCGCGTAGGTGTACGTCGTATCGTACAGGTCGTGGAACTCCAGAGCCGTGCCGGTCCATTCCGTTTCGTCGACGAGATACACCTCCGCCTCGCCGAACAGCAGCGTAGCCTGTTGGCCTCGATGCAGTTGCGGGAACGGCCAGGAGACCTCCACGCCCGCGGCGGTCATCCATTTCGCAAGCGGGTTCGGCAACGACACGTACGGCGCAAACCCGTACGGGGTCGCTTTCGCACCGGCCAACGCCGAGAACGTCTCGCTGTTGCGAGGCGCGTCACTCGTTCGGCTCAGACCCTGCGTCAGCCCTTGTCTGATAGTCAGTTCCATCCTGGCATCCCGTGTGATACAGAAACGACACCCACACGCCGTCCACCGTGGGGCGCACCACGTTGATGAACACCTTCTGCCCGGCGCTCACCTGCAGCTCGCCCGGAAACTCCGATACGCCGTCCGGCACTTCGGCCACCATGCCGATTTCGCCCGGCGACTCGATACTGATCGTCGCGGTCTCGCCCGGTTTCAGGCTCTCGACATGGAACCGGATATCGGTCACGCGCCCGTCCGCCGGGAAAAGGTATCGCATCACGAGACCGATCCCGTCCTGCTCGGGCCGTTCGCAATAGTGCGAGACCGGCGACGGAGGAGCCACCACCGTGAACACCTCTTTCGGCGGTTCCCGATACGCCCGTGGTTTCCGAAACCGTTTCGGCGACACATGTCTCATGAGTCTACCCTCCCAGGTTCAGTTGGCCCCGGCTGTCCCGCATGGGCCGCAACTGCGCTTCAATCCGGTCGTGGATACGCGGTTTGATCGCCAGTTCGAAATCCCGTTGCCGTTCTTCGACCGCGCCGCCGTACGCCATCGCGACCGCAACCAACGCCGCTTTGATCAACACAAACGGGTCGATCAGCGTCAGGTCGCTCGTGACGTCGTGCGAAGCGTACGGGTCGGGGTAGAACGTCCCGAGGAGCACGAACTCGGCGTCGGCGCAAGGCGGCGGCATCACCACCAGCCGGGCGCTGCCCGTTACCGCTGCGGAATGTTCCGGAACAGCCTCGGCCCACGCCGCCGGGGCGCCCGGAGCAGCGTCCTCGAACGGCCCGTACTGGTCCAGGAGACATTCATACGTCAGTTCGTCCAGCGGCCCGTCGGACCGAAGCGATTCCGCCTGTCTGAGCCTCGGGACGGCGACCTCATACTCTCCCGCCGCCAACTGGAACGAGTACTCGCGCCGCACCAGCAACCACGGAGCGCGGTCACACACCATCGCCAGCCCTTCTGCGATGTAGACGTCGACGCCCCGGTCTGCCGCGTAATCCGGTACGGTCTGGCCGTTCTCGGTCTTGGTGCCCACGAGATCGTACCGGCCCGCCCGCTGCACCACCTGTGTGCGCACGAACAGTTGCGTGATACTGGCCGCCGCCGTGGTCTGGAACGTGTTCGCCATCAGTCGTCAGCCTCCGCTATGAACCGCTGGCCCAGAATCGAGTTCCACCCGTCCTTCTGCCACCAGAGGTAATAGGTGTTGCCCGCGTCGAGCAGGAAAAGCCGTTTGCCTTCCGAATCGGTCTGGAGCACCCCGGCGACCACATGCGCCCCCGCAGGATCGGTGGACACCCACACGTCCGCATCGGCGACCGGGACGCCGTCCGCCAGCACGGTTACGGTACAGCGGTCCGCGCCCGGCCCGAGCAACACGTTCCCGACCTCGTCCTCGTAATCGACCGTGTGGAACGTCAGCGACACCGGGAACCCATCGTGATGGAGGAACAACAGGCCCACCACGTCGGCGTTGGTCTCGTCCGCGGTCAGGTCCACGGTCCATTGGCCGTTGCCTTTGTGGGCCGGGACGGCGGCCAACGGCTGTTGCAGCCCGTTGTCCAACGTCACGAACGCGGTACACACGCCCGACGTCACCGGCTCGCCCGTGCCACGGTCGACCAGCCCGAACGCCAGCCCCTGTACGGCTTCGCCTTTCTCGAACACGCCTATCAACCCTCCATCGCCCGCGTCCAACGCGAACGTGCGCGGCCACGGGGCTTGCCCGTCGCCGACCACGCACGAGTCCAGCAGCAACGTGCCCAGCACATCATGCCTCCGGTTCCGGCTCCGGCTCCGGCTGATGCAGCAACCCGTTGCGGCTCAACCATTCAATAGCCGCCAACGCGCCCGTCTGGAACGCGTGCAACCGGTCCTGAACCGCCAGAGGACACGCAATCTGCTGGATACACAGGTTCGCCGTCTGCCTCACTTGCTCGTCGGTCATTTCTTCTCCTGAACCGGGTCCTTGATAATCGGGACCTCCTTGTCCGCGCTGTCGGCGATACGCGCCTCCAACGCCGTCTTCTCCTCGCTGGTCAATGCCGTCTCGTGCCGGTCCAGGTCGCGCTGGATATTGCGCCAATAGGCAACCTGTTCGGCGGCGTACACGCGTTTTTCCTCAAGCGGCAGGTCTTTAAACTCAGCCATGGAGCCTCCTATAAGGTCTGCGACGAGCGGGCCCGCCACTTGTTGTTGACACG
>JAMOAF010000560.1 GCA_023621895.1 Planctomycetota bacterium | reverse complement strand
CGTTCTGACCGCTCGTCACCACTGCTGCGAAATGATGGCCAACTTTGTCATCGAGGGCATTTTGGAGGAGGTCCTCTCTGGCAGCGACGACGGCGCGTGGCTTGCCGAAAACGTGAGCTTTTTCGTGGTTCCGTTCGTTGACAAGGACGGAGTGGAGGAAGGAGACCAGGGGAAGAATCGGCGGCCTCATGATCACAATCGCGATTACCACCAGGCGATTTATCCCGAAATCCAGGCGATCAAGAAACAGGTTCCCGAGGCGATGGACGGCAAACAGTTCATTTTCCTTGACATTCATTGTCCCTCGCTGCGAGACGGCAAGTTGTATAGTCCGGGTCCGGAATCGCCGAAGATGATCGCGGCTCTGAAGCGCTTCAGCGACCTGTTGGAAGTCCAGCAGAAAGGCGCGATCATTCCGTACAAGGAGAGCAACAACCTGCCCTTTGGACAAGGCTGGAACACTGCGTCGAACTACAACCCCGCGCCCGGCACCCAACCTCAGATGGCCTCCAAGACCTGGGCGGCCACGCAGGAGAATTGTGTCTGGGCCGGGACATTTGAAGTCCCGTACGCCAACGCCGAAGGCGCCGTTGTTGACGACGTGAGCTGCCGCGAGTTGGGACGAAACATGGCGAAGTGCTTTCGCCAATTCTTGCAGCGACCTTGAGGCTCCCTCCCGGTCCGTTGCATTCTTCGCCGCATTGGGCGACAATGACGGCTGGGCCGGTTGGGGAACGGCCGGCCCCAAATGAGCTTGCGTGATTCCGGGAGGAATTCATGAGAGCGCGATAGCCGCGTGGGCTTGCCCCGCAGCGCGCCTGCGCTGCGGGACATCCCGTACGTAACGAAGCGCGGGGCAAGGCGCACGCGGCTATCTGAATAACAGCCGCTTTTTCCACGAATCACGCAGGTCGATTTAGAAGGTCCGCCCAGACGGCTTCACCCGTTTGGGGGGAAATCGAGATTCTCCGGACAAAGACTGAGGCGAGGTTCCGAGCGCAGCGGACTGCCGATTAGGTTACCGTTTGGTTCGGGCCGTTCATGGGGGCTACCCGGAACGTGTCAGACGTATCTCTCCAGCCCATCCTGGTCTTGCTGAGCCAATCCGCCGGCGGAAACCCTTCCCAATACATGGTGGAGAAGAGCTTCGAACGCCATCAACTGGACTGGCGCTACCTCACGGTTGAGGTGGCCGCCGAGGCAATCGGCGACGCCGTCCGCGGCATCCGGGCGATGGGTTTTCTCGGCGGCAACTGTGCGCGGCCCCACAACCGGCTCGCCGGCCCATTTCTCGATCGCCTCGAACCCGTCGCGGAACGCTCCGGTTCGGTCAACGTGATCTTCCGTGACGAGAGCGGGCTGGTGGGCGAGAACACCGAAGGCAAGGGAATGCTCAAGGCGATCGAGGCGTGCCGCGGCGCCCCGCCGCAACGCGTCCTGCTGTTTGGCGCCGGCGATCTGGCCCGAGCAGCGGCCTGTGAGCTGGCCTGCGCCGGGGTCGAGTTGATCGTCGTCGTCAATCGCGATGCCACGCGCGCCCAAGCCCTCTGCGACATGCTCGGCGAAAGGCCCGGACTTTCCGCCCGGGTCTCCCCCTGGGAGGAAACGATCCAACTGCCCGAAGGATTCGACGTTCTGATCAACGCCACCCCGGTCGGCAGCCAACCCGACAACGGCCGTCTCCCCTTCGACTGGGACTCGCTGGCGCCCGGAGCGACCGCGGTCGATGCCAACCTTCAAGACACCCATCCTCCGCTTCTGGTCGAAGCGTCCGATCGCGGACTGTCCCTTGTCAACGGGCTGGACATTTTCCTCGAACAGGCCGTGCTCAACTTCTGCCTCTGGACGGGCATGGAACCCGAGCGGACGGTGATGCGCGAGTCGGTCGAAGAATTCCTGGAACTCTAGCCGGGAGGCCCCGCGTCACACGCCGTCGATCTCCTCGATCCGCGAGATCGCCCCCCCGCTTGCCAATCGCGTGCGAATCCTCTCGCCCGGCGCAAGGGCCGATGCGTCGCGGACCACCTCTCCACTCGGCAACCGCTCCGTGATGCTGTAGCCGCGGCCCAGGACCGCCAGCGGGCTGAGCGAGTCGAGCTGCGCGGCGGTCGCATCGAGCCTTCCCCGAGCGGTCTTCAGCAAGTTGGCCATTGCCCTGGTTTGCCGCGCTTCCAGTTCGTCGACCCGCCGGGCCCGCTCGAAGACCATCTCCAAGGGGCGGCGAAAGACTCGCCGCCGCCCAAGGTTATCCAGCCGCGCTTCGATCGCTGCCAGGCGCGCACGGAGCGTCGCCGCAAGCCGCCTTTGCACCTGGCGCAATCGCAACGCCAACTCCTCCGCCGCCGGGGCGACCCGCTCGGCCGCTTCGCTCGGCGTCAACGCGCGGACGTCGGCCACCAGGTCGGATAGCGTCACGTCGATTTCGTGCCCCACGGCCGAGACCACCGGCACCCGCGACGCATAAATCGCCCGAACCACGATCTCCTCGTTGAACGCCCAAAGGTCCTCCAGGCTCCCGCCCCCGCGGGTGACCACCAGGCAGTCGGGCGGCTCCACCAGCCGGTTGACCTCGCCGATCGCGGCCGCGATCTCCGCCGCCGCCCCCTCCCCCTGCACGCGGACCGGAACGATCCACACGTCGGCCCCCCGCCAACGGCGGCGCAGCACCTCCAGAAAGTCGCGGATTGCCGCCCCGGTCGGGCTCGTCACCACCGCGATCCGCCGGCAGTAGGCCGGCAGCGGCTTCTTGTGCCGGGGATCGAAAAGCCCCTCCTTGGCCAGCTTGTCGCGCAATTGGCGGAAGGCCAGCTCCAGGGCCCCGATCCCCTTCGGATGGACCTCGCGAATCACCAATTGATAGCGGCCGCGGGGCGGATAAACATCCAGATGCCCAAGGCAGACAACCTCCAGTCCATCGTGCAGGGCGAACGGCAGCCGCGCGGCCACGCTCCTCCAGATTACGCCGGCCAGTTGGGCCTCCTCGTCCTTGAGCGTCAAGTAGCAGTGCCCCGAGCTGGGCCGGGAGAAATTCGATATCTCCCCCTCGACCCAGACATTGGGAAAGCTCCCCTCGAGAAGCCCCTTGATCTGGGCGGTCAGCTCTCCGACGGTCAGCGTTCGCGGTTCTTCTTCGCCATCCTGCCCCGAGAAGAGATCAAGTTGGACCATAGCCCTGCTCCATCAATGCCAGCCGTTCAGAATCCCGAATCGGGGTGCGGCGGAAGCCTCCCGCCAATTCAATCGTTGGGACTGCGCTTTCGCCACTCTTATTCTAACTCGCCCAGTTCCGGCCGCTCAGGCCGCGTCGGCGTCCAGCGCGGTTCGAGTCCGGCCGGAGCAGACCGCCGCCGCTCGGTACCACCGCATCGAATAGGGCTGGACGGGCCCCGGCCAAGCGGCGTATTGACCCAGCTTCCGATTGCCGCGGCGGGCCCACTCCTCGGCCTCGCGCGTCAAGTGGTTCAACAGATGCTCGATCCGCCCGCGAAAATGTTCCACCCCGGCCCGGTCCAAACCGGCCGGCACGTGGATTTCCGGGCTGAGAATCGCCCGAGCTCGGCTCCCGGGGCGCGGAATCGCAAACCGATCCCAGCTCTTCACGCGCCACGGCCGGTCGAATCCCATGCCCAGCGCGACCAGCGGCATTTGCAGCTTCGAAGCCAGGTAGACCGCACCCTGTGCCAACGTGCGACGCGGGCCGCGGGGACCGTCCGGGGTGATCGCCAGATGCGTCAACTCGCCCTGGTCGAGCAACTGCCGCAGCGCGGATGCGCCGCCCCGCCGGGTCGAGCCGCGAACCACGCCGAATCCGCCCAGCCGCGCCGCTTCGTTGAGAATCCCGGCGTCGCGATGCTGGCTCAGCAGCATCGCAAGACGGCAGTGCCCGCGCATGTGAAACGGCAGCAAAATGTATTCGTGCCAGAAAACGTAGATTCGACGAGTGCCGGCGGCGGGAAAGGCCGGATCGGCCGCCGGGTTGTAGTAAGCCACCTGGGCGTCGAGCGTGTCCAACCAGGTCCGCACCGCCAGCCTGGCCAGCAATCCTCCGTAGGCATAGACCAGGGGATGGTCGAGTTTCATGATGGCGGCCTCCCTGGCGCCGAAGTCACAATGCATCCCAAAACCACGCTTAAAAACCTCCTCCGGCCGGCAAGGCGCCCCTCCGCCGCCGGCCCTGAAGCAAAGCTACCTGCCATCGGGCCAATCGCCCGAGAAAACCTCGACCGCCGGCCCAGTCAGGTAAACATGATTATCCCCGGCCCATTGCAGCCGCAGGTCCCCGCCGGGCAGGTGGGCGACGATCTCTCGCTCCGTTCGTCCCGAAATGACTCCCGCCACGCAGACGGCGCTGGCGCCGGTCCCGCAGGCCAGGGTCTCGCCCGAACCCCGTTCCCAGACCCGCATGCGGACCTCGCCGGGCGACAAGACCCTGACAAATTCGGCGTTCACGCGGTTGGGGAAATGCCGATCGTGCTCGATCTTCGGACCCATGCCCAACACCAGCTCGTCCGTCAATTCGTCGACGAAGGCAACGCAATGGGGGTTGCCCATCGAAACGCACGTAACCCGAAACGTCCGCCCGGCAATCTCCAGGGGAGCATCCACGACGCGCTGCCCCGGCAGGGTCGTGGGAATCGTCGCCGGCTCGAGGATCGGCTCTCCCATGTCGACCCGCACCCGCTCGATCTTGCCGTTCTCTTCAGCCAATTCCAGCGAAAGAACGCCCCTTTCGGTCGCGATCTTCAACTCCTTCTTGCGGGCGATCCCCCGCTCGTAAACGTATTTGGCCACGCAGCGAATGGCGTTGCCGCACATCTCCGCTTCCGACCCGTCGGCGTTGAACATCCTCATCCGGGCGTCGGCCGACTCGGCCGGGCAGATCAGCACCAGGCCGTCGCCGCCAATCCCGAAATGGCGGTCTGAAACTCGCCGCGCCAGCTCCCCCGGGTCGTCCGGCATCCTCTCGTGGAAACAGTCAACATAAACGTAGTCGTTGCCTGCTCCGTGCATCTTGGTAAAACGCATGGTCGATTGATCCAGGTCTAGTTTTTCAGTTTTCAGTGTTTAGTTTTCAGTTTTCAGATCTCAGTTTTCCGCTTTCCGCTTTCCGCTTTCAAATCCTCTCAGCCGGTCAGATCGAGCAGGCTGCCGCTTTGACCGGTCGGGTCCTTGCCGGTCGGGCTGTCCGCGCCGGTCGAGCTGTCCGCCGGCGACCCCTGGTCCGAGCCGGTTTGCGGCTGTTGGCCGGACGTCTTTTCCCATAGACGGCGGCCGTCGGCATCGCGCTGGCCGGTTTGGTGGTCTTCGCCGTCGGCCTGGCCGATCCCGGCGGCGATTTCCGCCTTCTGATCGGTTTGAATCTTCCGCTGCTGAGCGGAAGACCCCTGCTGGACATGGTCCACTTCGGACCCTTTCGATTGCGCAATGGGCGCGCCGGCTGCGCTGGCGGCCAGCCCGCCAAACGGACCGATGCTCATGCGGCACCTCCTGGTGTTGGGACCGCCGCACTGCCGGCGGTCGGATGCCCCGCGGTGTGGCGTTTCTTCACGTCAAGCCCCAGTTTGTCTGCTGCTCGATCGGGGGTTTCTCGTCGCGCCCTCGCACGTGGAGGGCCGTCTCCTTCAATGCCTGCCC
>JAMOAF010000003.1 GCA_023621895.1 Planctomycetota bacterium | reverse complement strand
GCCCGGCCCGTCCGAGAAGGAGAACCGATGAAGGCCAAGGCGGTTCTCATGCTGCTGGCGGTCTTGGCAATCGCCAGCCTGTTCGGGGCGCCGCTGGTGGGGATCGAGAAGACCCCGCTCGGAGCGCTGTGGGGCGATGCCGCGCCCGGCGAGCTGGACATCTTCTGGACGCTGCGGATGCCGCGCGTGGCGGTGGCGTTCTTGGCCGGCGCCGGTCTGGCGGTGGCCGGGATGGCGTTTCAAGCGATGTTCCGCAATCCCCTGGCGACTCCGTTCACGCTGGGCGTTTCCAGCGGCGCATCGCTGGGGGCGGCGATCTCGATTCACCTGGGGCTGGCGTTCTCGGTGCTGCGGATTCCCGGCGAGTCGTGGTTCGCGTTTGCCGGCTCGCTGGTCACGGTCGCCGTGGTCTACGGCCTCGCCCGAGCCGCCCGCGGCGGCTCCAACATCACGATGCTGCTGGCCGGGGTGGCCGTGAGCTTCTTCTTCTCGAGCATGATCCTGTTTCTGCAATACATCAGCGACCTGACGCGGACCTTCCGCATGGTTCGCTGGGTGATGGGCGGGCTGGAGAGCGTGGTCGGCCTGGACAGCGTGCTCACCGTGCTCCCCTTCGTGTTCGCCGGCTGCGCCGTGGTGCTCTACCTCCGCCACGAGTTGAACCTGATCATCACCGGCGAAGAGCTGGCCTTGGCGCGTGGCGTCGAGGTCGATCGGGTCAAGCTTGTCCTCTTCGTCGTCTCTTCCGTGATGGTCGGCGCGATCGTCTCCGTCTGCGGGCCGATCGGATTCGTCGGCCTGGTGGCTCCGCACATCTGCCGCCTGCTGGTCGGTCCCGACCACCGCGTTCTCGGCCCGGCGACGATCCTCTTCGGCGGGGCGTTCCTCGTGCTTTGCGACACGGCCGCCCGCATGATCATCGCCCCCACCGAGCTGCCGGTCGGGATTCTCACGGCCCTGCTGGGCGGCCCGTTCTTCGTCTGGCTCTTGCTGAGCCGCTCGGGGCAGGATGAAACCCAGGAGCGCTGAGAAGCGCCCCCGGCGAAGCTGGCAAGGTTCAAAATCCAAGATTCAAGGCCCAAGTTCCGCCAGTTCGGTGCTCCCGGCGAGCGGCCCAGTCTTGCACATTTGGTCACTGGGAATTGAATCTTGAACCTTGCCGCGAAGCTCACATCCGCTTTAGACGAACTACTTGGGCGGATTGTATTTGGGCGCTTCGGCCGGCGTTTCTTCGGCGGGCTTGCCGATTGCGCCGCGAACCGCTCGGCCGATCGCCCCGAGGACTTTCGACTGGCCCGGACTCGTACCGCCGGCCGGCTCCTTGGATTCCACAGCCGCGGGCGGCGCCGGGGGTTTTTCAGGCGATTGCGGGGAGACTTCAGGCTCCGCGGCCGGCTGCGCAGCAGCCGGGGCGGCAGGGGCCGGCCCGCGCGGCGGTGCGGCGGGGGCATCGCCGGTTTTCGATCCGCCGCAGCCGAAAGTGAGCAGGGAAGCTGCCAGCAACAGGCCCGTTCCGAAAAGGCGGCGCGTCATCGTACTTCTCCGTCCAAGGTAATCAGTTAGTATTTTAATTGGCGTGGAAGCGCTCAGTTCTTCAGTACCGTGAGCACTTCCAGGTTCGTATCGAAGCGGATCGCGATGACCTGCCAGGCACTGCCGCCTTCCGAGGGCAGGTTGGCCTGTACGGGCGGGTGGTAAAAGGTGATGTGCCAGAGGACGGGGAACCTCTGGCATTTGTAGAGGTACTTCATGAAGACCAGGTCGGCGCCGACACGCCTGGTGAAGACTTGCTCGAACGCCCTGTATTCACCGTACATTTCGCTGATCTTGTCGGTTTTCTTGATCAGGTCGTCGAGTTCGCTTTTTCGAGTGGAGAGCGGTCCTCCGCTAAGCAGGTCCTGGTAGGCGGTGGGGACCGAGGTGCCTGACGACACTTGCTCGAGGAACCGGCCGACACGCTGATGGAGCGATTCGACGACCGGATCGGCGGCGCTTTGAGCCACGGCCTGGACCGCGAACCCGGCAACCACGAAGAACCAAACCGCCTTGGAGGTCAGATGTTTTGGCCACATGGCATCGTCCCCTGGGAGTTCGTTGAGGACCGGCCTGCCGCCAGGTGCGGATCAGGTCGGGGAAGTGCATATTCTGCGGAGTTCCGAGGCGAGAAAAAACGATCCGGCGACACAGACAAGGTCATCAGGCCCTGCGCTCGCCCGGGCTGCATTCCAGGCATCCACCGGTTTCGAGCATACCCGGCAGGCGCGCCCCGTCAACCGCGCCGCGATCGCCGCCAGTTCCTTGGGAGGCACCGCGCGGGGGTTGAGCCGATACCTCGTGAGGATGATTTCATCGAAGAAAGGCAAGACGAGCCGCATCATGCCGGCGATGTCCTTGTCTTGGGTCGTGGCGAACACGAGGATTTTCTTCCGCGCGGAAAAGCTCTGCTCGATTGCGGCGATCAGCGCCTCGATCGAGGCAACGTTGTGGGCCCCGTCGATGATCACCGTGGGCCGGCGGCCGACGACTTCAATTCGCGCCGGGCACCGCGCGGCCGCCAGGCCGCTGAGAATCTGCTCGTCGAGGATCGCGTGGCCCATGCGGCGAAGCTGGCCGATCGCCGCCAGGGCGACCGCCGCGTTGACTGCCTGATGCCGGCCCACCATGCCCAACGGCAGCGATCTCAATCGAACCGGTTCTCCGCTGCGGTCTTCGAAATCGATCTCGCCCCTCGAATCGCGATCCGCCAGGCCGCGCGGAGCCCGATATTCGACGTCGAAATCCGTCCCCAACTCGATCAGCCGGCTGCCGCGCTGGCGGCATATCGAGCGGATCACCTCGCGCGGGCCGGGCGCGGTTACGCCGCTGACCAACGGGACGCCGGGCTTGACGATCCCCGCCTTTTCCGCCGCAATCAATTCGACGGTGTTCCCCAGTTGCTGCGTGTGATCGAGGCTGATGCTGGTGATCACGGCCACCTCGGGCAGGCAGATGTTCGTCGAGTCGAGCCGCCCGCCAAGCCCCACCTCCAGAACGGCCGTGTCCACCCCGCAGCGGACGAAATGCAGCAGCGCCAGCGCCGTAATGATCTCGAAGTACGTCGGCCCGGCCGGCTGTTCGCCGGTCGCCGCCCGATCGCGATCCATCGCCTCGATGATCGGGATCAGCGTCTCGACCAGTTCGACGAGGTCCTCAGCCGGGCACTCGACCCCGTCGACCGTCATCCGCTCCTCGATCCGATCGAGGTGCGGCGACGAAAAAACGCCGGTCCTGACTCCCGACGCCCGAAGGATGCAGCCGATCATCGCCGAAGTCGAGCCCTTGCCTTTCGTCCCGGCGACGTGGACAGTCCGCATCGCTCGCTCGGGATTGCCCAGCCGATCGACCAGGTCCTGCATCCGCTCCAGCTTGAAGCAGCGATCGTGGTAGGGAAGCCTCGGAATCCGTTCGTAGTTGATCCGTGCGTAGAGATACTGGAGCGCCGCCTTGTGGCGGGCCAGCAGCGCGTCGACTTTGGTGGTGGAAGGCATCGAGGTCTGGGTGATCACCGATCCGCGGGTGGTGTGGAAACGATGCATTCTACCCCTTTCAACAGGTTTTGTCGCGGGTCCGCAGAATCGGTATTGGGCCCTCTCGGCGCGCCGGTCTATCATGTGCGGCGCGCAGGCAACGCGGTGTCGCTGCTGGTTTTCGCCGAGGATTGCCGATTTCGGAGGCGGCATGTCGAACGGGCCCAGGATTCTCATTGTTCGCCTGACGGCGATTGGCGACGTGATTCACGGCCTGCCGGTGCTCAACGCCCTGCGAGACCGATTTCCCCAGGCAGAACTGGCCTGGATCGTCGAGGGCGGCGCCGCGCGGCTGCTGGAGGGCCACGCCGCCCTGGACCGCCTGATCGCCGTTCCGCGCCGCTGGCTGAAGTCGTTTCGCGCGGTCCGCCGCGCGCGCCGCGAACTGCGGGATTTCGCCCCGCAGGTCGCCATCGACCTCCAGGGCCTGACGAAGAGCGCCTTGGCCGCCTGGCTTTCCGGCGCCAAGCGGCGAATCGGATTCGGCTGCGAAAAGGGGCGCGAAGCCAGCCGCCTGCTGAACACGGAACTCGTCCGCTCCACCTCGGCGCACATCATCGACTGCAACCTCGAACTGCTTCGCCCCTTGGGCATCGAGCAGCCGCAGGTCCGCTTCGACCTGGCGGAGAGCGAAAGCGATCGCCACGCGTGCTCGAGCATCCTCGCCGCCTTGGGACTCTCCGGTCAGCCGTTCGCCTTGATCAATGTCGGTGCCGGCTGGCCGTCGAAACTCTGGCGGATGGACCGCTACGCCGAAGTGGCCCGCCATCTCCGCCAGAACCGCCAAGTCCCCTCCGTGGTGGTCTGGGCGGGGCCCGAAGAGCGAGCCGCCGCCGCGGAGGTTGTCGCCTCCTCGGGCGGCGCTGCCCTGATTGCGCCGGACACGTCGCTCCGCGACTTTGCCGCCCTCTGCCGCCGCGCGTCCCTCTTCGTGGGTTCCGACACCGGACCGCTGCACCTTGCCGCCGCCGTTGGCACTCCGTGCGTGGGGCTTTACGGCCCGATGCCGGCCGAACGGAATGGCCCCTACGGCCCCCAGCACATCGCCATCCAGAAAGCAGCCTTCGAGGGCACCAGCCGCCAGCGCCGCGCCGCGCCGCGGGCACTGATGGACGCGATCTCGGCCGGCGACGTCTGCCGGGCGTGCGACGCGATTCTCGACCGCGCGTCGTAGTGATCCAGAGCGAGCCAACCCCACGAGGCTCGAATCGCCGCTGCGGCCCACGGAAGGCCCGGAAAGCCCGCGGAAGCCTCCGCAACCAAGTCGGCAGCGCCGCCCGCCGACGGCCAACATTCAGAACGCCCACCCCGCCGGCCGAAAAAAAACCGGGTGGGAGCCCGACGGGATCGGTTCAGGCTCCCACCCACGCTACGGCACGAAGTCGAGTTCCCTGCGTATTGTCCATTCCCTCCGTGAAAGCCCGGCCACGAGCCGGCACGCCGGCGCCTCGCCAGGCGCCGTATCGTTCGTTGCCGTGTTCTCACGTGCTCCGGAGGCGATCCGGTTGGGTGCTCGGCGATTCAGGTTTGCGCAGCACGCTGAGCCCGGCAACAATCCCTGCCCGGCTCGTCGGCTTGCGTTCGAGCGGCAATTCTACCTGATCGGGAAAAAGTCACCAATGGCAGTTTTCAAGTGACAATACCACCCCCCCGGTGGGGCCGTTTCAAACCCAGTCCCCTGTCGTTTGGCGATCGGACTACCCATCGCAACTCCTTGCTGCCAAAGGTTTTTCTGCTGCAAAGCGCTTGCATGATCTCACCACATGGCATAAAGTACAAGTAGTGGGTAGCGGCCCGGAACTCAATCGGCAATTCAAGTGTCTTCCATCGGAGCATCGCGTTCCCGTAACTTGGCCGACGAGCGATCCACCGATAGGCTGGGGCTCGAACCCCAAAAACGAGATGGACAAGGGCTTTCTGAGTAGTCTCTCCATCACCATCTAGCCTCAAAGGTGCGCGGGATGAGCCAATTTGACACGAAAAAGGGGGCCCAAGCGGCAGCCGTGTTGCTCAAACAGGCTCCCGGTTGGCGGATGCCGTACATCAAGCTCCTCAAGCTGCTTTACGTTGCCGATCGTGAGAGTCTTC
>JAMOAF010000499.1 GCA_023621895.1 Planctomycetota bacterium | reverse complement strand
GCTTGTAGTCGCCCGCGCGGATGGCCATCTGCTCGCCCATCCGCCAGTAAAGGGCGTCGTGGGGCTGGCCGGTTTTCTCGCCGCTTGCGAGCGGCAGCAGGTCCACGCCGTCGATCTGCCACGCCGGTTGGATGTTGACGCCGGCGGCGGCCAGGGCGGTGGCGTGGAGGTCGAGTTGGATCACGGTTTTGTCGCACACGCCCGGCACGAGGCGGCCCGGCCAAGAGACGACGAACGGCACGCGGATGCCCCCTTCGAGCGTCGTCCGCTTGGAGCCGCGGAGCGGATCGTTGCACGCCGCGTTGATCGTTGTGCCGGGCATCGTCGGACCGCCGTTGTCGCTGATGAAGGCGACGAGGGTGTTTTTCTCCAGGCCCTCGCGGGCGAGCGTCTCGAGCACGCGGCCGATTGCCTCGTCCATGGCAAGCATCATCGCGTTGTAGGTCCGCCGCCGATCGTCCTGGACAGCGGAGAATTTCGCCAGCCGGTCGCCGGTGGCCTGCATCGGCGTATGGACGGCGTTGAAAGCGAGGTAGAGGAACCAGGGCTCGCCGCGGTGCCGCTCGATGAAGGCGGCGGCTTCGCGCCCGAAGGCGTCGGTCGTGTAGTCGAGGTCGTCGACCTGCTCCTCGCCGCGGAGGACCCCCGGAGACTTGAAGTAGTCGTGGGCGCCGCCGAGGAAGCCATAAAACTCGTCAAAGCCGCGCCGCCGCGGGTGCATTTCCGGCAGCGCGCCGAGGTGCCATTTGCCGACCAGGCCGGTGACATAGCCGGCGTCCTTGAGCCGGTCGGCGAGCGTCTTCTCGCCGAGCGGCAGGCCTTGGTTGCCGCCGGGGTTGAACTCGTGCCCGAAACGCTGCTGGTAGCGCCCGGTGATCAGCCCGGCGCGCGTCGGCGAGCAATACGGCCCGGAGACGTAGCCGTTGGTGAACCGCACGCCGGAGGCCGCCAGGGCGTCGAGGTTGGGCGTGGGGATGTCTTTGCAACCGTGAAATCCGACGTCGGCATACCCCATGTCGTCGCCGACGATCAGGAGGATATTCGGCTTGGATGGCTGGTGGGCTGTTTCATCGCACAGCGCGGCTGGAACAAGCAGCGCGGCGGCAAACACGGCGAGCAGACGCGTGGCCGGCCTGGTCATCTGGTGGTCCTCCGCGTGAAAGAACGAAACGGCCCGGACTTTGGCGGGCTCCGCACCCCGATGCGCATTTTAGTCGTTTCTTCGCGAGCAACAATCACCGGGGCAGAGAAATCGGTTGGCCTGTACTATTCCGGTCTTGTCGGAGCCTGGTAACCGGTCATCTCCAGGTATCCGCGCCCCGTTGTGGGCGTGCCGTTCCAGGTTCCTTCCACCAGAATGGCCCCTTCCCAGTAGGGGATGCCGATCGAGGTCATCGTGTTCATCTCCTGTTGGGAAAGCGCGGCGCGGACGCGCAAATCGACGTTCTTGCCGGGCGCCCGGACGGTCCATTCGACGGGGTATTCAGCGCCGCTTCGCGGCGAGCGCCAGCGGCGGCCGGGGATAAGCTGGAACTGATCCGCTCGGAGCCGCTCCGTGCGGCCTTCCGCGTCGATGATCGTTCCCGAGGAATAAACGTCCGGAGTGCCGTCGGGGCGTCGAATCTGGTAGATCATCAGCTCGCGGCCGCCGTCCAATTGTATGGACATCCAGTCCCAGCCTTGCTGCCCGGGTTCAAGAAAGCTGGAGCTGAACTCGCGGTCCATCCAACTCCAGCCGGTCACGGGGACGGCCTTGCCGTCGACGGTTATCGAGCCGGTCGTCTCCATGCGGGTGATCGAGTAGTAGTAGGAGGCATTGCCTTCGGAGGGGCCTTTCTGGCTGCGCCCGGCGTCGCCTTGGAGAACGGGCGGTTTGCGCGGCGAGAGCCGCAGTGCGAGCGCGAAGTCTCCGTCGCCGGCTTCGAGCAGGTGGTCGTCGCCTTCGAGGCGGACCTGCCACTGGTCGATCCAGACGTGGAGGCGATCGGTCGACGCGCCCGCCCAGCCGATTCCCCCGCGCCGCAATCGCTCGAAGAATTGAAACCGGCCGCGGCTGATGTCCGAGATCGCAAAATGGGCGATGTAGAGATCGCGAACCGCCCACCGCGAGGGATTCAGCGGTTCCCGATCGACGCCGGCGCGGAAGAAGGTCAGCTCGAACCCGAACGACCGGCCGTCGCCGGCGGCGAGGTTGCCAGTGTAATACCACCATTCCAGCCGGTAGTCCTCGTGCGCCGCATGGTCGCGGGGAAAATCGAACCGGCGCGGCGCGGCGACCGTTTTCCAGCCCTCGGCGTCGCGCTCGGCGCTCTGCGCCGCCGGCGGGGCGGATGCCAGAACGAGCCCGATTGCCAGCGCTGTGCCAGGACGCATCATTATTCCTCCCTCACCACGCGGACGGCCTGGATATTGGCGGCGCGGCTGGCCGGGTAGAGGCCGCAGAGCGCCGTGACCGAGAGGATCGCCAACGTCGAATGGACGAGGAACAACCAGGGAATATGGAACTGGATCGTCCAGCCGAACGACTGCACGTTGACGACGAAGATCAGGACGACGGCCAGCAACATGCCGATGATCACGCCGACAGACTGGCTGACCGCGCCGAGGATCAGCGCCTCGACGACGACCATGCGGCGGACTTGCCGGCGCGTCGCGCCCACAAGCGCGAGCAGGGCGATCTCCCGGCGGCGTTCGTAGATCAACGTGATCAGCGTGGAGATGACGCCGGAGGCGGCGATCACGATGGCGATGACTTCCAGGGCGTAGGTGATCGTGAACGTGCTGTCGAAAACCCGCATCGCATCGCGGCGGATTTCCCGGTTGCTGGCGAAGGAGAGGTCGTGCTCCGCGCGCGTGGCATCGACGAGCCGGCGGCGGACCGTTTCCACGTCGGCCCCGCGCCGCACGTAGACCGAGAGGCTGCTGGGAATCGGGTCGGCGCCCAATTCGGCAAAATGCCGCCGGTAGGTTTCCACGTCCATCAGGACCGTGCCCTGGTTGTTCGAATAGTCGTAATAGACCGCCGCGATCGGCAGCGAGATTGGGCCCGACTGGGCGGGCAGGGTGACGCGGTCGCCGGGCGCCTTGCCGAAGCGGATTGCAAAGCTCTCCGAGACGAGCACGCTCTCGGAGCCGATCGCCCGGCGGACCTCCTCCCATGCGCTGGCCGGCGACTTGAACATCAAGTGGCGATGCTTGTTGATGGTTTCCAGCGAGGTGGCGGCCAGGCGGATTCGCGTCTGGCCATAGGCGAACTGCCGGGTGGTGATCCAGGCGACCGAGGCAACGTCGGGATCGCTCAGAATCGCCTCGCGCGTGCCGCTGCCCATGCTCGCCTCGCCAACCGAGGAGGTGAGCATCCGCGGCCGCACGAACAGGTCGGCGATCAGCGTGCTGTTGAGCCAGTACTGGACCGTATCGCGAAAGCTGCCGACGAGCACGGCGATGGCGACCATCATCGCCAGGCTGACCGCCAGCGCGGAGACCGAGATCGACAGCCGGCCGATCGCGCCGAGCAGGTTCGATCCGGCCAGTCTGCACTCCAGCCAGGGCAGCGGCAGCCAGCGCAAGAGCCGGCTCCGCACGGCCGCGCACGCCAGCCAGAGCGCCGTTGGAACGAGCATCGCCCCGCCAATCACGAGCAGAAAACCGGCCGCAAACCCGAAGATCGGGAGCCCCCGCACCGGACCCAGCCGGGCGAGCAGCCCGCCGCAGACGAAAAAAACGCCGGCCGCGGCCAGGTGTTTCAATGGTGGGCGGAAATGGGCCGCCAACCGCCCCGCGCCGCGGATGACTTCCATCGGGCGAAGCGCGGCCGCTTCGAGCGCCGGAACGGCGGCGGCCACGAGCGCCAGGGGGAGCGTGATGCCCAATGCCAGCGCGATCTCCGCCGGCGCGAGGCGCAGCGACTCGGCGCTCGTCCGGGCGACGCGGGCGATGTAAAAGGTCTCAACCGTCTGGGAGGTGAGCCGGACCGCCGCGCCCGCCAGCCACTCTCCCAGAAACAGTCCGGCAATCGCCCCCACGCCGGAGAGCAGCAGGGCCTCGCCCAGAAACAGCCCGGCGACCTTCGCCCGGCCCGCGCCGACCGCCTGCAACATGCCGATCTCCTTGCGCCGCGCGGCCACGGAGATGGTGACCGTATTGTGGATCAGGAACAGGCCGACCAGCAGCGCGATCCCGCTGAGCGCCGAGAGGTTGAAGTGGAACGCCGCGATCATCGTCTCCGTCTGGCCGTATTGCTCCTGGGGATTGGTGACGACTAGTCCGGCCGGAAGCCGCGGGCCGATCTCGGCCGCGGCCGCCTCGGGATCGAGTCCGGCCTTGAGCTTGATGTCGACCCGGTCCAGCAGCCCGAGGCGGTCGCACGCCCATTGCGCCGCGGCGATGTCCATCAAGGCGAAGTTCCCGCCGAGCGCGCCGGCCGGGCCCTCGTCAACCAGGAGCCCGCGGACGGTGAGCGTCTTGCGCGCGGAACCGAAGCTGAGCTCGAGCCGGTCGCCCACCCGTTTGCCATACCGCCGCGCAAGCCGCTCCGTGAGGATCACCGCATCCGGGTCGGTCAGAAGCAGGAGAATCTCCCGGGGCGTGGGATCGCGGTCCTCCTCGCTTGTCTTGACCAACCGGTACTGCCGGATCGGGAGGTCCACGAGGACGTCGACTCCGAGCACGTGAATCAATTCGCCCCTGCGGGCGGCGTAATCCGCGGCCGCCAGCGGCGGTTCGGCGATCATCGCGTCGGTTTCCACAACGGGGCTGACCACGCCGTAGTCGCGGAGCCAGGTCGCCTCGGCAAGCTGTAATTCGTCGAAACGGCCGGTGACGCCCGTAATACTCAACGAGGTCTGGCCGCTGACCGACTCGACAGCCGCGCGGAACGACTCGGTCACGCTCCGGTTGGCCATGCGGATTGCGAGGATCACGGCGACCCCCAGGGCGATTCCCAGCACGGAGACCAGCGTGCGGACCTTCTCCCGAACCATCGCGCGGATGATGAACCGCCTGAACAGCCTCAGGGCCGAAGCCAGATTGAGCGGCGCTGGCAACCGCTTGCCGCCGGGGGAACCGTTCTGCATCGTCTCGGGATTGGCTTTCTTGGGCGACCTCACGGACTCTTCTCGCTTTGGGGATTGTCTCCTTGCGCGACCAGACGCCCGTCGCGGAGCACCAGCCAGCTCGCCGCGTGGCTGGCCGCTTCATCGGAGTGGGTGGCGAGCAGCACGGTCAGCCGCAGGCTCCGGTTCAGTCCGCCGAGCAACTGCATGACGCGGCGGCCGTTTTCGCTATCGAGGTTCCCGGTCGGCTCGTCCGCCAGGAGGAGTCCGGGCTGGGCGGCAACCGCCCTGGCGACGGCCACCCGCTGCATCTCGCCTCCGGAGAGTTGGGCCGGAAAATGCTTCGACCGGTCGGCCAGCCCCACCTCTTCAAGGAGCAGGGCGGCGCGGCGGCGCGCCTGCTGCTCGGCGGCTCCGTCGAGCGTCAGCGGGAGCATGACATTTTCCAGGACGGTCAGCGTGGGAAACAAGTTGAATTCCTGGAAGACAAACCCGATCTGCCGCCGCCGCAGGCGCGCCAACCCGTCCGAGTGCAGGCTGCGGAGTTCCTGCCCGTCGAAGCGGACGCTCCCGCCGGTGGGGCGTTCCATGGCGCCCAGGAT
>JAMOAF010001035.1 GCA_023621895.1 Planctomycetota bacterium | reverse complement strand
TATGCCGACGCCACAAAGAAACGATGGGGCAACGGTCAAGTGTACGGAGGGCCGAAGAGCGAGGAACGGCCCGATCACAACTCTTCGCGGATGCGTCACGGCAAGAAGTTCAAGCTCCATCCAAAGGGATGCCTGCCGACGGATGTGTGGGCGCTCCCGGCAGGTGACTCCTCGGCTTACCACTATGCGACGTTCCCTGATCGTCTGGTCCGGCCGATAATACTCGCTTGCAGCAATGCCGGCGACCTGGTGCTTGATCCCTTTGCGGGCACCGGGACGACGTGCCGTGTTGCCGCTGAGTTGGGGCGTCGATCTATTGGAATCGAACTGAACCCCACTTATGCTGGGATGGCACGGAGGTCGTTGCTTGGGCCGGAATTAGCCCCATTGGAGAGTGGCAATCGTTAGATCACAAGTGATTCACTGAACGTTGCGGCCTTACACGAGTCCAATGTGGACAGCCCGCCCCTGCTTTGGCCTTGTTGAATCCGCCGAGGCTCGCTATAAGCTGCGACCGGTAGGGTGGTCCAACGCGACCGGGCGCCGTACGTTTCCCACGACCAACCGTGCAGCCAATGATGAAGAAGCCGGCATGGCCGTGACGCGAGCGGCGGCCCACCATGATCCGGCGAATTGTATTTTTTGTTTTGATGACCCGCAGGAGATGCGGATGAGAAGGGATTCTTGTCCGATCGCTGAGTCGAAATCCGCCCCCCGATCGCCGAGCGGGCCCGCGCTTCGGGTCCGTCCCAGGGCAGCGCTTGCCCGGGTCGCCCTCCTGGTTCTCTGCACGTGCCTCGGCCCGCTGGCCGCAGCGCCGTCGCTCGCCGGCGAGGAGTCGCTCGCCGAAAAGCCGCCGGCCGAGCAACTCACGCTCCAGTCGGTGCAGGACCGCCTGAAGGGATTGGAGTCGGCCCGGGCGCTCGACGAGGCGACCAAGACAAAATTGCGGGAGCTGTATCAGCAGGCGATCGGGGAACTCGAAGCCGCAAAGAAGTGGTCCGAGTCCGCGGCACGATTCGAGAGCATGGCGACCTCCGCGCCCGAGGAACTGGCAAAAATCAAGGCCGATCTTGCCGCCCTGGCACGCCAGTCGGCGTTTCCCATCCCGGAAGGGAGCCTGGTTCAGCTCGAGCAGACCCTTTCGCAGAAAAGCAATGAGCTGGCGGCCGAGAAAGCGAAGCTGGCGGAACTGGAAGCTGAACCGAAGTTGCGGGCGGCGCGCCGCATCGAGATTCCCAAGCTCGTGGGCGCGGCGCGGGAAAAGCTCGCCGAGTTGGAGAACCAGCTTCAGGCCCCCGTGCAGGACTCCTCGGAGCCGGCCGCCGCGAAACGTCTTGCGATCGTCGCTCGCCGCCAGGCTCTGGAACAGGAGTTGGCCTCCCACCAAACGGAGCTGAAGGCCTACGACGTCCGCGCCGAACTGCTGCCTCTGCGCCGCGATCTGGCCGCCGGCCGGGTCGCCCTGGCCGAGCAGGAATTGACCAAGTGGCGCGAGGCCGTCAACCGGCAGCGGCAGCGCGACGCCGAGGATCAATTGCGCCGCGCCAAGCGCGAGGCCCAGCAATCGCACCCGGCGATTGCCGACCTGACGCGCCAGAATGCCGAATTGGCTGAACGCCGCAAGGACCTGGCCCAACTGATCGTGCAAACAACGCGGCAGCTTGAAACGGCCAACCAGCGGCTCGCCTCGCTTCAGGACCAGTTCACCAGGACGCAGAGCAAGGTCGACACGGTCGGCCAGACCAACGCGATCGGCCTGATGCTCCGCAAGCAGCGGGAGACGATGCCCGACGTCCGCAGCCAGATCGCCAACATCCGGGACCGGCAGCCGATCATCCAGGAGTGCCAGTTGGAGCTGCTCCAGTTTGAGGACCGCCGCACCGACCTGGCGAATCTGGAGGAGCAAATCCGCAAGGAGTTGCAGATCGCCAGCCGGAGCGAGTACGCCGCCGACGACCAGTACGCGCTGGAGGCCGCCGCCAGGCGAGCCCTGGAGACCGAGAAAGAGTATCTCGACGCGATGATCGTCGATCTGAACAGCTATTTCGAAAAGCTGATCGATCTGGATTATGCGGAACAACAGTTGGCCGAACAGACCGACGAGTACGTCAAGTACATCAATGAGCGGGTCCTCTGGATTCGCAGCACTTCGGTTCTCGGCATGACCTCGCTGGGCTACGTGGGCCAGGCGGCCGGCTGGCTGGTCAACCCGGAATCGTGGCTCGCCACCGCCGCCGGCCTGTATGCCGACTGCTGCAAGGACCCGTTCCAGGACGGCGCCGCGGTGCTGGTCCTCGGCCTGCTGATCTGGATCCAGCCCCGGCTGAAACGGAGGCTGAACCACGTTGGTGAACGGGCCGAGCTGGCCAATTGCTGTAGCCTGGTGCCCACGGTCGAGGCGATAGCCTTGACGGCCCTGACAAGCGCCGTGGTTCCGGGCGCGCTCTGGTATCTTGCCTGGCGGCTCGGCGCGGGGGTGGCGACGCCGTTCTCCGCGGCCGTCTCTTCGGGCTTGCTCTCCACGGCCGGCGTCTACCTGGTGTTTGACCTGCTGGAAAAAAAGTGCCGGCGCAACGGCCTGGCCGATGCCCATTTCGGCTGGCCGTCCGCCGCGCTCAGGCCGATCCGGCACTACGTACGAATTGCCAAGGCGACCCTGCTGCCGCTGATCTTCATCGTGGCCACGATGGACTCCCAACCGAACGACCGCTGGTCCGATTCCTTCGGCCGGTTGAGCTTCGTCGTGGCGATGCTGATTTCCGCCCTGCTCGTGCAGCGATGCCTGCGGCCGAAAGGGAGCGTCTACCAGGCCCTGATGGGCTTGCGGCGGATCGGCTGGCCCTACTCCCTCCGCTTCGTCTGGCGCTCGGCCGCGGTGGCCCTCCCCTTGGCGCTGGCCGTGCTGGCGTTGACCGGCTACTACTACACGGCCCAGCAGCTCGGCCAGCGGATGTTCACCGGCGGCTACGTCCTCTTCGGCCTGATGCTCGTCAGGAGCGTTCTGCTCCGCTGGGTCCTGGTCAAGCGGCGGAAAATGGCCATCCAGCATGCCCGGCAGCGCCGCGCCGCGCAGGCCGAATCGCCCAGTGGAGAAGCGGCGGCTGAAATCCCCGTGCCGAGCGAGCCGAATCTCGACCTGGCGACGATCAACGTGCAGACCCAGCGATTCGTCGAATTCTCGCTGACGCTGGCCGGGTTCCTGGGAATGTGGTTTGTCTGGGTCGACGTGCTGCCGGCCTTGCGGGCACTCGACAACATCCTTCTCTGGCAGGCGGTCGATCAGGCCGAGGCGACGAGCCTGGCCGACGTGAGCCTGGCGATCCTCGTGTTCACAACCGCGGTGATCGCGGCGAGAAACGCGCCGGGCTTGCTGGAAATGGCCTTGCTCCAGCGATTGCCCCTCGATGCGGGATTCCGGTACACGGTCGGCACCGTCTCGCGCTACGTGATCATCATCGTCGGCCTGCTCGCCACCTGCAACATCGTCGGCTTGAGGTGGGGCACCGTGCAGTGGCTGGTGGCGGCGGTCAGCGTCGGGCTCGGCTTCGGCCTACAGGAAATCTTCGCCAACTTTGTCTCCGGCCTGATCATCCTCTTCGAGCGCCCCGTGCGCGTCGGCGACATCGTCACGATCGCCGACACCACCGGCGTCATCTCGCGGATTCGCATGCGGGCGACCACGATCACCAATTGGGACCGCAAGGAGTTCATTGTTCCCAACAAGGACTTCATCACCGGGCGGCTGCTCAACTGGACGCTCAGCGATTCGATCAACCGGATTGTTCTCAAAGTCGGAATCGCCTACGGCTCCGACACGGCCCTGGCGGCCAGCGTGATCCTCAAGGTCGCCCAGGAAAACCCGCTGGTGATGAAAGAGCCCGCCCCCCGGGTGACCTTCGAGGCATTCGGCCCCAGCTCGCTCGACTACGTCTTGCGGTGCTTCCTGCCCGACATGGACAGCCGGCAGCAAGTGACCCACGACCTCCATGTCGGGGTCGATCGCGAGCTGCGGAAGGCCGGCATCGAGATCGCTTTCCCCCAGCAAGACGTTCACGTCCGTTCGATCCCCCGCGAGCCGTGGCTGTCCGGCCAGGTCAGCGCCGTCCGGGACGATCGAGACGGCAGGAAGGCGAGAAACGCGGCCTGACGAGCCGGCATCCGGCCGCGCAATGCGTGCCGCGCCGGTTCAATACCATATCCGGTACTGGCGGCGAGTCGTCCGCCGCCGCCGCGGCGTCTTCTTTCCCTGGAGCGCGCCGTAGATGCGGAGGCCGTGGAAGACGATCGTCACCGCGCCACAGGCCGCCAGGATGTTCTTGATTTGTTCGGGGCGCGTGCGGCCGGCCAGGTCTCTCCAGCGGATCGGGGACTCCTCAGGCGCCTGATCGGCCTTGGCGCCCTCGTGCGAAACCGACTCCGGTTCGGCCTTGCCAGCCGCCGTGGTCCACGCGGCCTGGCTGGGATCGGTTCCCGGTGCACGTTCTTTCGGGATCGGAGGGTCGATCGCCGCCGCCGGAATCGACGCCAGCGGCAGCGGCCGCACGTTGGACGGCAGCGTACCCTCGGTGCTTGGCTGCCAACTGGAGGAGGACTCCTCTTCCGGCGGCCAGGCGGGCACGTCACGCGGCGGCGGGGGGAAACCCTCCGCCGGAGGGGCAAAGGCGGCCGTGGTATTCCCGGCGAGCATCGTCTCCGCCGGCGGCATCGCCAGACTGTTGAACCGGGGCGCGGCGGAAGCGAGGAACCACTGGACCCGCCCGCAAAAGCTGCCGGCAGTCCGGCCTCGCGCAGCGCCGAAGAGGACGCCCGCCAGTTCGCCTTGTGCGTTCAGGATCGGTCCGCCGGAGTCGCCATCGCGGGCCGCGACGGCGACTTCCAGCAACTCGAAGGGGTTGTTGCCACCCGGCGAGAGGTACTGCACGCAGCGTCCCGAGGCGGCTCGGTATTGGCCGGAGCCGTATCCGGCGATCGTCAGGGTCTCGCCCGGCTGCGGGGCGTGGGAGGCAAGTTGGAGAGGCGGCGTCTGGGGGCGCCAGATGGCCAGAGCCGCCAGGTCCCAGTCCTTGTCGGTTGCCAGAATGGAGGCGCCCGAGCGGAACCCATCGGGAAAGACCACGGTGATCGGCCCCCGGGCATCGCGGACGACATGCCAATTGGTGACCACCAGGCCAAGGCGTTCGTTGGTGGCAACGAGCGATCCGGAACCGAGCGACATCGACTCGCCTTCCGCGACGATCACGCGGACGACGGCCGGATGGGGCTGGCTTGCGGCGTGCGAGCCCCAGAGCGCGCCGGCGGGCGCCGGTCCGGCGGCGGCCGGAATCGCAATCCCTACGAGCACGATCAGGGGCAGAGTTCGGTTCACCCTTTGCGGACCTCTTTCGGCACGGCGACCCGGTCCGCTCGGCGTCGGGCCTCGTTCTGGACGATGCGTTGCAGCAACTCGCGGCGGAGCTTCTTCAACTTCTCGACGTGAGCAGGACACTTTTCTTCGGTTTGCATGGTTCGGCTCAGGCGGCGATCGGACGGCCACCCTTGAGTTCCTCGGTTCGTGGGGGAAATTCGTTGCCCATGTTGTACGTGTCTTTCAAACGCCGCAGCTCGGCGTGGAGAGCCTGCTCGACGAGTCGAGTCAGCGTCAACCGCACCGGATA
>JAMOAF010000729.1 GCA_023621895.1 Planctomycetota bacterium | reverse complement strand
CTCACCGCCTGGAAGTCCACGTCGCCTTCGAGCATGTCGACAAAGCCGGCGGCCGTTCCGACGGACTTCTTGAAGTCCTTGACGTGGACCCGCATGATCCGCGGGCCCAAGATCGAGATCCAGTGCTCCGGATAGCCGGTCAACAGCACGTTTCCCGCGTCGAAATAGCTGCCCACGGCCGTCGAGCCGAAGCTGTCGATGAAGTCCCGCATTTCCAGCGGGCTGAGGAGGAACTTGTTCCAGACGTTCTCGATCCCCAGCTTCACGCCGAGTTTTTCAGCGGTCGGGACAAGTTGCCCCACCGCGTGCCGGGCGCGCTCGTAGCAGACGTCGTAGGGGACCACGGGGCTGTCCTCCAGAAAAAAGACGTCCACCGCGCCCGGCACGAACAGGTACGCATCCGTGCCCAGCCATTTGGCCACCTGGAGTGCTCGCCTGGTGAACTCGACGATCTTGGCCCGGACCGCCGGGTCGTCGTCGGTCGGCGAACACCCCCAGCTCTCGCCGCTGGCGACGCTGGCGATCTCAATCCCCAACTCGTCGGCCGTGGCCACAATCCGTTCGCAGTCGGCCTGCGTCGCCTCGTGCGTCAAGACTCCAGAGCTGGCAACACACAGCTCGATGGCGTCGAAGCCCAGGTCTTTGGCCTGGGCAATCGCATCCGCCACCGGCAGCGAGGCCTCCAAGCCTCCCTCGAACATCCAGTAACTGGCGCTGATCTTCATCGCCGCGTCCTTTCTGCCAAGAAGGGCTCAAGTCTCGTTCCAGACGCCGGGCACCGGAACCGGGTAGAAGCCGTTTGCGTCCGGCTTGACCGGCGGCTCGCTGTCGTAGTTCAAATCGTCGATCTTGCCCGGATAGAGCTGGAAAGTCGACTTCGTCATCTCTTCCCAGGTGATCTCGCGCCCCGAATTGACGGCCGCCCGCCCCATCAAGTCAGCGAAATTCGACAGCGCAGCGCGCTTCGCCTCGTTCTGCGGCTTGTCCTCGCGGATGTTTTGCAGCAGCGAATTCCACTCCGCGTCCCAGGGATTGTACTTTTCCGGGGGAGCTTCCCAGGCGATGTTATCCTTGGCAATCCGCTGGCTCTTGTAGATCCGCGTCTCTCCCGCGTGGATATTCCCGGAAAACTGCGCGGCGCACTTCGTGCCATGCACGTACGTGGCGAATTCACTGAAGCAGTGCCCGCCCAACCAGCGGACGCCGTCGGTCGCCTTCGTCCCATCGGCGAACGTCCACTCGATCGAGTAGGAATCGAACTCCTGGCCGTGGTCCTGGCTGTTGGCCATCCGGCCGCCGATCCCGCGGGCGATCACCGGCCAATCCCCCTTGAGCCAGCAGAGTTCGTCGATCTGGTGGATGTTCATCTCGGCGAACAGACCGCCGGAGACCCACGGGAACCGGGTGAAATTGCGAATCTGCCACTCCAGCTCGCCATACTTCTCCGGCTTCTTGCCCATGCCCCCCACCGGGTGAATCCGGTAGGCTCGAGCGAGCATGAAATCGCCAAGCTCGCCGTCGCGCATCCGCTTGATCAGCTCCTGGCGATTGACGCTGTGACGGCATTGCAGGCCGGCGGCGATCTTGACGTTCTTCTTGTCCGCCTCCTCGCCGACGCGAACCAACCGCCGCAGAGCCGGCGCGTCCGGCCCGAAGGACTTCTCCATGAACACGTTCACGCCCTTGCTCACGGCATACTCGGCTTGCAGCGAGCGGACGTACGCGAAGCTGGTGAGCATCGCCACGTCGCCGGGTCCGAGACAGTCAATCGCCTTCTTGTAGGCGTCGAAACCGATGAACTGCCGATCCTTGGGGACGTCCACCCGGTCGCCGAACGCCTTCGAGAGGCTCGTGTGCGCCCTGGAGAGCCGGTCCTCGAAAACGTCGGCCATGGCGACCAGCTTGACCGGGCCAAAGGGGGAATTCATCGCGTTGCCAACCGCGCCGCTGCCGCGGCCGCCGCAGCCGATCAGGGCCAGCCGGATCGTGTTATTTTCCGCGGCGTGGACGCGCGGCGCTGCCAGCCCGGCCAACGCGGCGCCCACGGCCACCCTGCCGGTCTGCTGCAAGAACTGCCGGCGCGACTGACTGCCCGAATTGGAATTCGACGGACGATTCATGATGGTCTCCCTGTGTTTGAAGTGGTGTCTCAAATTGAAGTAGAAGCTATCGGCCATCAGCGATCAAGTGCCAGCCCGGGTCTTCCGAAGATGCCTATTCCGTCATGCTGACGGCCGATTGCTGAGAGCTGGCAGCTACGAGCCGTTTTCCCGAACAATGCGTTTCCGAAATCCTCTCATCCCGTTTTCGTAGTGAATCTAGCCCGGATACAGGCAGGTGGATCGGGTCCGCCCGGCCTTGCGGAATTCAAGCGCGTCGTCGACGATCCGGAAGATGTCGTATTCCGGATTGAAGCCGAGCACCGCCCTGGACTTGCTCATGTCGATGCAGAAATCGTGGAATTCGCTGACCTCGAATCGGACAACCGCCAGGTCGAGCTTCTTCGCCACGTAATCGGCCATCACATCATAAGCGAACGGCGACGGGCCGGAGATATTGAACGCCTCGCCGATGGCCGTCGGATTGCCGATCGCCAGGAGAATCGAGCGGACGACGTCCTTGATGCCGACAATCTGCCTTTTCCCGGCGCTTCCGTCGGGGTGGACCAGGCAAGCGACGGCGTTCGTCCCCTTCTCGAAATACGCCTTCTGTTCCGCGGTCACCGCCCAGTCCTTCCAGACCGGCACGCCGAGGCTGGGCTTGCTGAGCGTGACGTGGGCGAGGATGTCGTCCTCGTCATGTACCCAGGAGAACCGCAGGATCGTGATCGGCGTTCCATACATGATCTGATACTGCTCGCACATCACCTCTTCGAGGACCTTGGAGAGCGGGTAGTAGCCCGGATACCCCGAGTGGCGGTGATTCTCGTCGATTGGAATCGGCTGGGGATAGTAGTAGATGCCCGCCCTCGCGTCGGAGCCCGCCTGGATGTACTGCTTGATGTGCCCGGCTTCCTTGCAGGCGTCGAGCAGATAGAACGTCCCCTTGATATTCGCGTCCAGGAAAAGCTCCTTGTTTTCCTTGACGTTCGCCAGGTGAATCACGACGTCCATGTCCTCGATCAGCCGCCGAGCGAGCGACGGGTCACGCAGATCGCCGCTGACCACCTCCACATTGTCCAAGCGCTCAACCGTCAGTCCGTCGGTGTACTCCAGGGCCCGCACGTGATAGCCGGCCTTGGAAAGCTCGGGCAGGACCGCCCGGCCGATCTTTCCACCCGCCCCGGTCAGCAGAACGTTCTTCACTTGCATCAGTTCGATCCTTTCCCTCGTCTGTATGCCTGTTGCCTTCGTAATGGAGCAAGAGTTCTCGGTCCAGTCACCTCCGCCGAAACTGCTTTTCGGCCGAACATCACACCAGCCCCCTTGCCTCGCCCCGCGCGTCCAAGCCACCCAAGCCTGGGGGGCCTTTTCAGCAAGCCCAATCATCGAGGACTGTCAGTACAACATCAATGATGTTTTGCGTCAATCACTTTATGAATTTGCGGCATTGCTTTCCGCACGCGTTCCCCCCCCTCCTCAAGGCTAGGGACTGGAATTCCTAGTGAAATCGCCGCACACGGCCGGCGCAAGCTTCAATCACGAAGATGACGGGGTTATGATTATTCATCAACGCCGGCCGATCCGCCGGCGGCAATCGCACAGCCCGAACCCGCCAGAGAGAATGATCAGACCCCGTAAAGTCGCCCTGCTGATTGAATGGTCCCGCGCGTACGGCCGTGGCGTGTTGGGCGGCATCGCCGACTATGTCCGAGCCCATGGAACCTGGAAAATCTACCAGACGGAGCGCCGTTTGTGCGACGGGCCGCCGGGCTGGCTCAAAACGTGGAGCGGCGACGGGATTATCGCCAGGATCGAAAACCTGGAGCTGCGCCGCCAGATCGCGCAGATGAACCTGCCGGTGGTCGACCTGTTCGAACATCGCAATGGAGGCGGCGTTCCCGGTGTCATCACCGACAACCGCGCCATCGCCCACCGCGCCGCCGAACACCTGATCGCCCAGGGGTTGGAGCACTTCGCCTATTGCGGGCTGCCCGGCATCTACTCCTCCGAGGAACGGTCGCGGTATTTTGCCGAGTACTTGAACCTCGCCGGGTACGACGTGAGCGTCTACGACAACCCTCGCCAGTCGGAAACGCCGTTCATTTCCAGCACGGAAGACTATGAATTGCGCTGCGAAGAGACCGTCGCCCGCTGGGTCGGCTCGCTGCCCAAGCCCGTCGGCCTGATGGCCTGCAACGACCTCCGCGCCCAGCAGGTCCTGATGGCCTGCGCCGACAGGAATATCGCCGTGCCCGAGGAGCTGGCCGTGATCGGCGTCGACAACGACGAGCTGATTTGCGAATTGTGCCACCCGCCGCTCTCCAGTGTCGAGCAGAATCCGCAAGGCGTCGGCTACCAGGCCGCCACCTTGCTCGACAAGCTGCTCGACGGCGAACAGCCGCCCCCGGCGCCGATCCTCGTCGAGCCGCTCGGCGTGGTCCCAAGGCAGTCGACCGACGTGGTGGCGCTCGGCGACGCCGATGTCGCCGCCGCCATGCACTTCATCCGCGGCCACGCGTGCGACGGAATCCGCGTGGGCGACGTCGTCCAGCACGTACAAGTCTCCCGCAGTACCCTCGAACGCCGCTTCGCCAGACTCCTCGGCCGCTCGCCAAAGGCCGAGATTCTCCGCGTCCAGTTGGACCGAGTCAAGCAGCTCCTGGAAATGACCGAGTATCCGCTGGCAAAAATCGCCCAGATTTCCGGGTTCGACTACGTGGAGTCGATGTGCACCTGCTTCAAGCGCACCACCGGGCGAACGCCCGGCCAGTACCGCGCCGAACAGGCGCATCACTAACCTTCCCATCGGCCCCGCTCCGACGATCAAAGCCGTGCCGGCGGCACCAGGCGCGGGGCGGGCCCAGCCGGCTGTCGGCGGGCGGATCACGCTCGAGGCGGCTCGACGATTCCAACCGGCAGGGGGATGGCGCGCAGCCGGCGACCATCGAACAGCGCGATGCGGTGGATCTTGGCCCCGGCCACGGCGGCCAGCAGCGCGGGAACCTCGGCCTCGGCTTGAAACCACTCGCGGACGCGGTGATGCTCGGCGCAGTAGAAGGAGAGGCACACATCGGAGCGCATCTCCAGCGGCAGGGTGCATCCCCGCCGCGCGTGGTACACGCAGCTCCCCTCGAACGAAACAGCCGGCAAGTACGATACAAAGCTTCGGACCACGTCGTCGAGGCCAGCGCCCGGATGGGACTGAATGTAGCGGGCGATCTGCGCCGTGCGGAGATACGCGGTCGTCCCTCCCGACTGGCAACAGCAGCCGCCGCAAAGCGCGCAAGACTGCTCCCATGGGCCCCGCTCCGAGGACTCGTCAGCCGGGCGGCCGACGTCGTGTTCGCCGGCAGCAGCAAGACGGCCAGCGTGCCGGTCGCCTTGCCATGCAGAGAGATCGCCGGCGACTGCTGCTTCACGATGCGGAACCACCGCCGCGCCTTGGCGCGCACGACGACCGCCTGGCGGAGTTGCCGGCTCGTCTTTCTCGCCGCGCGTCGCAACTGCGCCTGGCGATCCGCCGCCTCGCACTGCGGATCATCGCAGGTTCTCCCGATCACTTGCCGGAGGCTGAGCACGCATCCGCAGACCCGGCAGACATCGTTGCGGAGGCGATCCTCGATGGATAGGAGCGCCGGCGGCGCGGGACTCGCCGCGCCGCCGGTTCCGCACAGCGGAAGGAATCGCTTTCCACACCAGGCGCAGACTCCCGGCACGCCCTGGTGGTCGGTCCAAAGGGTGGTGAACCGATGGCATTGGCGGCACTGCACGTAATGCAGCATCGGATCGGCCTCGCTTGCTCGACGGACGGTCACCCGACAGCCTACACCGAGCGATCCCCGCAGCCAACACCCCACTCGGCGGGTGGCGCAAGCAGACCAGGGCAGGCGCGGTTGAAGCGGCCGATGCACCGCCCCGCAGCACCCACGGCCCAGCGCGCACGCCCGCATCCGGCTCGCCCGGATGGAGCGGAAGGTCGACGGCTACCACCGCCCGCCGCCCGCCACCGCCCGGGAGCGAAAAACACCTGCGCTTCACGAATTCCGGCGACTTCGGTAAAATCGCTGAGATTTGACGGTCAGAACAAGCAGAACAAGTTGATCGATCCTTCCACAACAGGCATGACCTGCCGCCCATCGCAAGGAGTCTCTCGGCATGAAGTTGGCCAGTCGCTGCAAGGGAAGCTTTTCAAGCGACGTCCGTAGCCGGGGTGAAGCCTGTTTCCTGTCAGGACGCGTCGCTCTCCTCGACGTCGACGAATTCGGCATCGAAGCCCAGGTTGCCGGCTCCAACCGCATTCCCTACCACGTGTCGATCGAGCTGGGAGGCTCCGGCGGGCGGTCCGCGGCGGGCTCGTGCACCTGCCCCTACTACGAGGCAGGCAGCCTCTGCAAACATATTTGGGCCGTCGTCCGAGCATTCGACGAGCATCAGCCACACCTGGCGGCCGCCGAACTCCCCGGCAACGGGCAAGACGAACTCTTGGGCGATTCCTGGGACGCCATCGCAAGCGTTCCCCATGCCTTTGACGATCTGGACGACGAGGACGATGACGAAGCGGAAGAGGAGTGGTTGGACGGCCTGCACGCCTCGACCCGGCGGCGAGGTGGAAATGGCCGGGATAGAAATCGCGGGATTTCGTGGCGAGAACAATTACAGGAACTGGTCGCATCCCCTGCCGGCGAGGGCTCGCCAGATTTCGAGAAGCTATGGGATCGCGTAGCGGGCAGACGCCGCGAGATCGTCTATGTCCTGGACCTCGCCGCGAGCCAGGCGACCGGCCAATTGGTGGTCGAACTGTTTCGCCGAGAAACGAAAAAAAACGGCCAATTCGGCAAACCGCGCGCCGTCAAGAGCCGCCCCGACTTGCTCCGTTCGGCCACCACCGAGGAAGACCAGTGCGTGCTGCGGCTGATGGATGTCATCGCCCAGGGCGCGTCCTATGGCTGGTGGCCATATTACCACAGCTATTCCGGCCAGGTTCCGATTGCAGCGGAGAGACACCCCGCGGTGCTGCCGAGGCTCTGCCAGACCGGCCGCTTTCGCTGGCGGCGATCCGAGAACCAGCCGGTGGAAAACGCCCGGCAAATCGCCTGGGATGACGGGCCCCCGTACCGCTTCCGCCTGGAAATGCCGGGCGACGACGCCAGGCAGTGCTGGCTCTTGCGAGGATCGCTCTACCGGGGCGATGAGCGGGTGCCGCTGGAAAAACCCGTCCTCATGCTGAATTCGGGCGTGATCTTGTTCGACGACCGCATGGCCCGGTTCGACGCCGCCGGCGCGCCTCCCTGGATCACCCTGCTCCAGAGTCATCAGGAGATTGCCATTCCCTACGGCGATCAGGGGGAATTCCTCAGGCAACTCTACGCGTTTGAGACGATCCCCGAGATCGATCTCCCGCCGCCTTGCCACCTTCCCGAGATCGCGTGCCAGCCCCAGCCGGTTCTGAGAATCCACAAACCCAAGGCTTCCCGCTCGTCGTACGAACTCCGCGCGGACCTGCTGTTCGACTACGAAGGGATTCTTGTCCCGGCAGCCGATCGCCGCTTGCGCGTGTTGCAGGAGGAGAACCAGCGGCTCGCCGTCCGCAACATCGAGCGCGAATC
>JAMOAF010000183.1 GCA_023621895.1 Planctomycetota bacterium | reverse complement strand
GCGGGCCTTGACCGCCGCAAAGTCGCCCTCGATACGCAGTGCATAGAACAGATTCGGGGAGGGCAACAGACGCACCAACCAGTCGAGGAAGGCGTCGTACGTCAATTCCTCAGCCAGTTCATCATGGCTGATCGGGCGGTAGCGGGTCACACAGGCAAACGGCGTCAAAATCTGTTCGTCCTCGATCACGGCAACCTGCCCGTTGGCGGGGATTTGGTACACCGTGCCGTCCAGCAGGACCATCTCGCCATCCATGTCATTGAAGGTGCCCAGGCCGAAATCTCCATGGTGCTTGATCTTGGCCAGAGGCACATTCTGTTCGAACAGCCCCTCGACAAGCGCATTGACCGGCGCACACAGATAAATCGTGTTTTCCATCGGGATCGTTACTCCTGTTGGCTGGTTGACCTCGTTACGCCGGCGGCGCCGCATCCGCCGAGCGCCGCAGCGCGACGAGCGTCACGTCGTCTTGCCCTTCGCCGTTGCGATAGGCGTTTACATCATCGAGGATCGCCCGGCAAATCGTCGTCACCGGTTGGCCGTGAAGTCGCTGCAAAATAGCAGTCAAGCCCGCCTCGCCAAAGTACTGATCGCTCTGGCTCCGTGCCTCGGTCACACCGTCGGTGTAGAGCAACAGCAGGTCGCCGGGCTGGAGGACGGCGCGGGCGTTCTCGTACGCCGCCTCGGGAAATACCCCGAGAATCGGACCGGTGGAAGGGCCCAAGGATTCGATGCGGCCAGTCTGCCGCACGAGATAGGGCGGGTTGTGCCCGGCGTTGGCGAATACGAGTTCGCCGGTCGGGATGTGGTAATGTCCGTAGAAAATGGTCACGAACATCATTTCCCTGTTGTCCGCCTCGATCAGGCGATTCGCAATCTCGAGCACCTCGCGGGGGCTTCGGCCGGGCTCGGTAAAGTTGCGGAGCGTCGTCCGCGCGACCGCCATGAACATCGCCGCCGGCGCCCCCTTTCCGGAAACGTCGGCGATCACGACCACCAGGTGCTCCTCGTCGAGGAGCCAGAAGTCGTAGAAGTCGCCGGCAATCACCTGGGCCGGCGCGTTGTCGGCGTCGAGCGAGAACTCGGACCGATGGGGGAAGGGCGGCCGCTCCAGCGGCAGTAGCGAAGTCTGAATCTGACGGGCCACCTGGAGTTCCCGCTCGATCACCTGGCGCGCCTCGGTTTCGCGGAGCATGGCCTCGACATTCGCCTTCAGATCCCTCACCATCTTGTTGAACGTAACCGCGAACTTGCCGACTTCATCGCCGCGATCGATTCCCTTGACCTGCACGTCGAGGTTGCCCGTGGCCACACTCCGAGCCGCCGCCGCGATCGATTGCAGGGGCCGGGTGACCCAACCCGAGGCGGCCACGACCACGGCCAGGATTACCCCCAATCCGGTCAGCAGGAGGTACACCTGGCGGCTCAGCCGCGCATGGACTGGCGCCAGCACCTCCTCTTCAGGAATAATGGCGGCCAACGACCAGCCGGCGGTCGGCACGCCGGCGAAGGCATACCACTTGGGCCGGCCGGTCCGATAGTCCGGCAGCCGCACCACGCCCCGCTCCCCGGCAATCATCGTTCGTCCCAGATCGGCCAGTGCGGGCAAGTGGTGCCACTCGGCAAGGCTGAAAATCGACTCGGCCAGAACAAACGACTCCTCGGGGTGGTACACAAATGTTCCAGCGCTGCTGATGACGATCCGGTACTCGCCGAGGTAGCGAGTCCGGCACGCCTGGCGGCGGATATTCTCCAGCGAGACATCCGCGACAACGACCCCTCGGAATTCGTTGTCGCGCAGGACGGGCACCGAGTAGGAGCACATCAGGATGCGGCCGATTCGTTCGTCAAAATATGGATCGGTCCAGGCCGGGCGGCGGAGGAGCTTGGGCAATAAATACCAGTCGCTGCGCGTATAATCGAAAGCCGCGCTCGTGATGTCCGTGCTCTCGAGTCCCCCGCCATCAGCGGTGCGGCAGACGTAGGGCGCTACGCGCTGCGTCTTGCCCCCCTCCGCCGGCATTTCCAGCGCCATACCGAACCCGAAAAGCTGCGGTTCCGCGAGCAGATTGGCCCGGGCGAAACGCTCCAGGTCCGCGTCTTTTCTGGGAGCGAACGTTTCGAGAACCTGCCCGGTGGAGCGGACGATTTCGGCATAGGTAGACAGCTTCGCGTCCAGGGCAGTCGCTTCGTGTGCGGCCACCTCGATCAGGTAGTTCTCCATGTGGGTCAATGCTTCCCGCTTGCTGCTGCGGTAATCCAGGATCAGAATCGTCAGGTACACGGCCACCAGCGGCAGGCAGATCGCCAGGATCAGTTTCAAGGGCAGCGGGAAACTCATCGGCCTTTCCTTTGCGCGGGCGCCGGCGGGTGAAACTCCGCCAGGGGTGGCACGGCGTCGAGCAGTCCCTGTTCGACAAGTTCCCGGCCCACCGCCTCGTAGACGTCCGGGGATAGTTCGCCCCAAGGGGCACGGGCGCCGCCGGAGCGGTTGCGGATCAAGCCGGCCATCGACCGGAGCATCCATTGCTGGTGATTGCGGCTCGTCCGGACCTCGGCGCGGCGGCAGTAGGCCAGCACCACGTCCAAGGCCTCGGCCTCGTGCGCGAGGGCGTAATCCCAGCCTTGCTCGACGGCCCGCACCAACGCCGTGCACCGATCGGGGTGTTCGTGCCAGCATCGCTCGTGGCAATACAAGCCGTCCTCGGGAAAATCCAAGCCGTAATCGGCCAGGGTAAAGACCACCAGTTCCTCCGGACGCAGGCCGGCCTCCAGCAACTTGTGATATTCGTTGTAGTGCATCGCGGAGGCGACAGTCACCGCGCCTCGCAGAAAGGGGACCATGCTGTTGCTTTGCGGCACGATCTCCGGGTGGACATCGAATTTTCGAAAGAAGGCGCGGGGCAATACGTCGAAGTCACCGCCCCACAGCCCCACGCGCTTCCCCGTCATGTCCGCGGGGGCGATGATCCCGGACGCCCGCCGCGCGACCAGGAGCATCGCCGACCTCTGCGCGACTTGTGCCAGGTGGACTACCTGTGCGCCGTGCGCGCGCCTCACGAGGGCGTCGCAGAGCCAGCCCGTGCAGAAGACAGACGCCTCGCCGGTGAGGCTGTCCATGCAACGCTCGCCGGCAGTCGACCAGCGGATTTCCACGTCGCCCAGGCCCGCGGCGCGGAAGAACTCCTTGTCCTGAGCCACCAGGTAGCCGGCGAACTGCGCTTGGGGGTACCAGTGCAGTTTCAGCACCACGGGGGCGGCCGGCCCGGTCGGCCCGGTCGCCGTGCGGTCCCCTTCCGCTGCGGATGCAAAGACGCACGCCAGCATCCCCCACCAGGCGAGCGCTGCGCATCCGCCCGCCACGACGTCGCCAACATGTTGCCGGTGCAAACCACTCATGGGGTAGTCAATCTTCCGCGCGCGCCTTCTTGAAGAGCACGTCCCCCCCTTCCCCGCGCCGTTGCGCTGATTTCAGAATACCATGTCCGGCAGGCGATTGTCACCTTCACGCCGACCGCCGCGCCGGCTCCGGGAGCGATAATCAGCGCCCCCTTTGGGTTCGCCTTCGCTCACGTGGATTCGGCGGATGTCACACGTCCCTCAACTAGCCTGGGTTGCCACAGGCCCCGAAGGCTTGACTGTTTCAGTTGTACCCCCACTTCAGACTGCCCCATCCGGACCGGGTTTGCTGCCCGGCGGATACTGACGTATAGTTCGCAAGATAGCGCGTCTGCGCGAGGCTGCGGCGCGGGAAGCGCCGCCTCATTCTCGGGCCGGTGGCACGATCCGGCCAGTCGTCACAAGTCCCCTGGAGAAACTCAATGGCCGCATATTCGGTCAGTCCGTCAGGTGAGCAATTCCCGATTCCGGAGGCGGCCGATTATGCCGCGGAAATGGAGCGTCTGGAGCAGCTCGCGGCCCAAGCCCGCCAGGAGGGAAAGGAAATCGTCGTTGTCGTGGGCGTGGGATTTGTCGGTGCGGTGATGGCGGCAATCATCGCCGACACGGTGGATCGAGAGACCGGCCAACCGACGAAGTTCGTGATTGGCTGCCAGCGCCCGAGTACGCGAAGCTACTGGAAAATCCCGCTTTTGCAGCGCGGGCTCTCTCCGGTCAAGGCGGAAGACCCGGAAGTCGATCCGATGATCGCCCGTTGCGTGCTCGAGAAGCAGACTCTCACGGCGACGTTCAATAACGATTGCCTCGCGCTGGCCGACGTGGTGGTGGTTGATGTCCAGTGCGACTATACGAAACACGAACTGGGCAACATGCGGACCGGCGAGGCGGAAATGAGCGCCTTGGAAGCCACGATGCGCACGATCGGCGAGAAAATCCAGCCCGGTTGCCTGGTCCTGATCGAAACCACCGTCGCCCCCGGCACGACGGAGTTTGTCGCCTGGCCGATCATGAAGAAGGCGTTCGCCGCCCGCAAAATCGAAAGCGATCCGCTGCTGGCCCACAGCTTTGAACGCGTCATGCCGGGGCGGGAATACGTCTCCTCGATTCGCGACTTCTGGCGGGTCTGCGCCGGCTGCACCGCCGAGGCCCGCCAGCGGGTCGAGAAGTTCTTGCGGGAAGTGATCAATACCGACAAGTATCCGCTCACCGTCCTGGACCGCCCGATCGAATCCGAAACGACCAAGATCGTCGAGAATTCGTACCGCGCGACGATCCTCGCGTTTCTCAATGAATGGAGCCTGTTCGCCGAGCGTAACGGGGTCGACTTGATCAAGGTGATTCGGGCCATCCGAGTCCGGCCGACACATTCGAACATCATCTTCCCGGGCCCGGGGATCGGCGGCTACTGCCTGCCGAAGGACGCCGGCTTGGGCTATTGGGCCTATAAGCACATCCTCGGGTTCGAGGACGGCAACGACGTATTCAGAATCAGCCCAACGGCGGTCGACGTCAACGACACCCGGGCGCTGCACGTCGCCGAGCTGGTCCGCGACGCCCTGCGCAACATGGGCCGCTACATTGCCGGCGCCGACGTGCTGCTCTGCGGGGCGAGCTACCGCCAGGATGTGGGCGATACCCGCTACAGCGGCTCGGAGATCGTCGTCCGCAAGCTGGCGGAGATGGGGGCCGAGATGCGCGTCCACGACCCGTACGTGGAACACTGGTATGAGCTGGAGAGCCAGGATACGTATCCCGCGCCCGGCATGTCGTGGGCAAGGTTCTTCCGCAACCAGAGGGGCCTGGCCGATCTCCGCGTCGAGAAGGACCTGGCCGCCGCGCTGAAGGGCGTCGAGGCGCTCGTCCTGGCGGTCCCCCACGAGGCGTATCTGAATCTCGATCCCGCGGAAGTCGTCGGCTGGGCGGGCCAGCCGCTGGCCGTGATCGACTGTTATGGAATCCTCTCCGACGGCGATATCCAGCGCTTTTTCGAACTCGGGTGTGAAGTCAAGGGCCTCGGACGCGGGCACATTCAGCGGATCAAGGAAGACGTGCGAAAGCGATCCAGGTAGCGCCGGAAAGCGGCTCCGGACGATGAGCCGGATACGGTCCTCCAGCGGCATGGTTCGAATCAGAATCTTGCTCTGGCGTCTTTGGCGGAAACCACCCGGATCTTGTGGGCAGCATAGCTGCTTTCGGGAAACTCGCGCCGAAACGACACCTTGAAAGCTACTTCGCCGTGGCTTGGCAGATTGTACAGGTACTTGTACTCTTGGCC
>JAMOAF010000747.1 GCA_023621895.1 Planctomycetota bacterium | reverse complement strand
CGTGGCCTGCATCAGGCCGGCGCACGCGCCGGCCGCCAGGCACCAGCCGAGCCTGCCGGTTTGAACGTAGCGCCACGCGAACAGCACCGCGCCGAGCGTGAAGAACACCAGCAGGGTCTCATGGATGTAGTAGCGGCTGTAGAAGACCATCGCCGGCGAGATTGCGGCGAGCGTGGCGGCTGCCAGCACGGCGAGCCGGCCAAGGCCGCCGTGGAAGAACCCGACCAGCAGCACGGCGCCGACCCCGAACGCGGCCGGCACGGCGCGGTAGGTGGCTTCCGTGGTTTCGGCGAACGAGCCGGCGCCGCTGAGCCAGGCGGAGGGGAGCGTGGCGTAAGGCAGGGTCGGCCCGTGGAACTCGCGAGGGTCGTAGGCGTAGTTCCCCTCCAGCCAGAGCTTGCGGAAGATGGCGGCCTGGACCGACTCGTCGGCGTGCATCGGGCGGATGTCCAGGTCCGGGGCGCGAAACGCCGCGGCGACGGCGGCAATTACCAACATCGCAAGGAAGGCCGCGGACTGCGGAAAGCGCCGCCCCGCGGCGGCCTCCGGCTCGGTTGTCAAACACGGTCGGCGCACGATTGCCTCCCTCGGTCCCGCGGATACCGCAACACCGCCGGTCAATCCGCCCCGGTGAAGTGGAGCCGGATGAATCCTGCTGCCGCCTCCCAGCGCGCGGCCGCCTTTGCGAAATCGATTTCCATCGCGCGGATCGTCTTGGGCGTTTCCACCCGAACCTCCGCCTGCACGGCCGGATTGAGTGGAATCTGGGCGCTCGGGCCGGCGGCCAATTTCGCCTCGACCGCCGGCGAAAGCAGGTAATCGACGAGCCGGCGCGCGTTTTCCGGATTGGGGCCGTTCTTAATCACCGCCACGGTGTTGGGGATGAACAGCGTGCCCACCTGGCCCTCGCCCTGGTCGGGGTAGACGATCGCCACCGGCATCCCCTTCTCGACCTCGATGATCGCGTCGTCGGTATCGGTCAGGCCGAAGTGGGCGTGTCCGGCAGCCACCGAGAGCGCCACTTGCTTGTTGCCGGAAAGCACCTGCACGCCGTTCTTCTTCAGTTTCAGGAAGTAGTCCTGGGCCTTGCTGTCGCCCCATGCGGCGAACAGGCAGGCCGCGTGCGTCGCGGTCGTGCCGAACAGGGGCTTGGCGATCGCCGTCTTGCCGCTCCACTTGGGGTTGCCCAGGTCGAGAATCGATCGCGGGCGCTCCCCCTCGGGAACCAGGGCCGTATTGACGACCAGAACCCGCGCCCGAGCGGCAAAACCCTGCCACGCGCCGTCGTCCGACCGGTACGCCGCCGGATAGCTTTCGGCGGCCGGCGAGTGGTATGCCTCGATCAGGCCCTGCTGCTGGAGCCGGATCGTGTTGAGAATCTCGTTGTTCCAGAAGACATCGCAGCGGGGCCGGTCGCGTTCTGCCAGCAGGGCCCTGGCCAGGCCCACCGTCTTGGTTGACTCGGTGTCGAACTTGGGCAGCACCTTGATGCCGGTGGAGGCCTCGAAGTCCGCGAAAATCGGCTCCGAAAAATCCGAGTCGAGAGCCGTGTAGACGATCACCTCGCGCGGCGATCGGCTCCAGCAGCCGGCGGTGAGAAGAACCGCCAGGCCGGCCAGGGCCGCGGCGGCGAGCCGAGTAGGCGTGGCGCTGGTCATCGCGATCTCCTGGGAAACCGGCACGAGTCAGACTACGCGCCCCGGACGAATTCCGCATACAATAATTGTATGGGAAACAAGCGTCTCCCGCAACGAAGGAGTCTCCCGTGCCAGTCGAACAACGGCCGTCTCCCGCGCCCAAACGCAGTCCAGGGCATTTGGTCGCCGCCATTTTCGCTCTCGCCGCGGCCCTCGGGGGCGAGGTCTTGGCGGGTGAGGATTTCGTCCGCGATCCCAACCGGCGCTCGCTGGGCGATCTATTGAAGGCCGACGACGGCCCGGGCAAGTGGATTCCCGGCGTGCCGCGGGCCCGCGTCGATGAAGCCCGCGCGGCGGCCGAAGGGATTCGCAAGGTGGAAGGCCGCCGGTTGATTCTCTTCACCGACGTGCCGCCCGACGGAGAGGTCGATGAGCTGCCCGCGGTCTTCGAGCAGGCGTTTGCCGGCTGGTGCAGCTACTTTGACATCGACCCGGCCGTCCAGGTCAACTGGCACATGACCGGGTTCCTGATGAAGGACGGCGATCGGTTCCGCCGCGCCGGCTTGTTGCCGGCGATGCTGCCCTCGTTCCCGAACGGATTCGCCGTCAACTACGACCTCTGGATCTACGAGCAGCCGACCGCCTACTACCGCCGGCATCTGCTGCTGCACGAAGGGACGCACGGGTTCATGAACACGATTCTGAAGTCGTGCGGCCCGCCGTGGTACATGGAGGGAATGGCCGAGCTTCTCGGCACCCACCGCTGGGAAGGCGGCCGCCTGGCCCTGGGAACCGTCCCCAAGACCCGCGACGAGGCGCCGATGTGGGGCCGGGTGCGAACCATTCAAGACCTGTTTGCCGCTGGCAACGCGCTGCCGCTCGAGCAGGTGCTTGATTTCGATGGCCGAGCCCACAGCCAGAACGAGGCGTACGCCTGGAGTTGGGCGGTGGCGGCTTTTCTCGATTTCCACCCCCGTTACCGGCAGCCGTTTCGCGCCCTGTCCCGCGCGGTTGAGGCCGAGGACTTCCTGGACAAGTTCCGCGAGTTGGTCGGGGGCCAGTGGGGCGAGCTCGCCGAAGAATGGCAGGTGTTCATTTCCAACCTGGAATACGGCTACGATGCCGAGCGGATGGCGATCGACTTCACTCCGGGCCAGCCGCCGGCCGAGGGGTGGAACCTGGTCAAGATCGACGCCGCCCGGGGTTGGCAGAACACGCGTCTTCACCTGCCCGCCGGCAGCGTCTGCGAAATCCGCGCCCGCGGCCGCTACCAGTTGGCCGAGCGGCCGCGGACCTGGTGGTGCGAGCCCGGCGGCGTGACGATTCGCTACTACCAGGGAAAGCCGCTGGGGATGCTGCTGGCCGCGGTCCGCCCCGGCGCCCCGGCCCAGGGCCCGAGCGCCTTGATCCATCCCCTGGCGATCGGCCTGGGGAGCACCTTTACCGTCGAAAAGTCGGGGACGCTCTACCTGAGGGTCAACGACTCGGCGGGCGAACTGGACGACAACGCCGGTTCGCTCGACGCGGCCATCCGGCTGGGTCCCGCGCCCGCGGCCCCCGCGCAGTAGCCGGGCAATCAGGCATTTTTACCCCTAATGGGAGCGCGGCCAATTCGCAAGATCGTTTTGGAGCGGATGGCCACGCCCGGCTGTCCGGCGGGCCGGCGGAGAATAGCGATCGCCGCATCAACCCGCGGTCTTCTCCCCTTCGAGGACCCAGAGTTGCAGCATGCCGGCGCGGTCCGACAGTTCATCGTTGTCGCGCGAGTGGGCGAGCAGGTCGGCGGCAAGCTCCTGCATCCGCGTGGCGGCCCCCACGGCGCAGGCGGAAATCGGGCTGTGCCGGTCGCCGATCGCCCGCTCGATCGCGGACGCCTGCCGGGCCAGTTCTCGGGCGGTGCTCGCCAGGTGCGTCCGCGCATCGGCTTCCGCGTCGCCGCCGGAGAGGATTTCCCAGGCATTTCCGACCCGGCCGGATGACACGACCAGGTTGCGGAACCAGCGGAGCAGCGCGCCGCGGCTGATCGTGCCGCAAGGGCGGCCATCGCGGACGATGACCACGCGGCGGATCGTCACGCGGCAGAGGAATTCGTAAATTCTGCGGATCGGCGTGTCTTCGGAATACGCGAGCACGTTGGGTTTCATGACCTTGCGGATCGGCTCTCTCCAGGCATCGAGCGAGACCATCGCGGCCAGCAGGTCCTTCTCCGAGATCATTCCGGCCAACTGCCCCGCCGCATCGACGACCGGAGTCGAGTTGATCCGGGAGCGGAGAAAAAAATCGGCGGCGCTGCCGATCGTCTGGTCGGTCCGCAGGCAGGCGATCAGCGGGGTCATCACGTCGCGGGCGATCGCGCCGGCAAGAAGGTCGCCGGTCTGGCTGGCGTCCTTCAGTCTGCTGCGGCCCGCTTCGCACATCGAGTTGAAGCAGACAACGCGGTCGCGGCCCGACTGCTTGCTGCACATCAACGCTTGATCCGCCCGATCGATCAGCTCCGCCGGCCGGACGGTCTCGTCGCTCCGCTGGGCGATTCCGAAGCTACAGGTGACGCGAAGGCTATCGTCGCCGGCCGGAATTCGCAGAGCGGCGATCTCGGCCCGGGCCCTTTCCGCCCAGACCGCCGCTTCGTGTTCGGCGGTCTCGGGCAACAGCACGCAGAACTCTTCGCCGCCGTAACGCGACAGGGTATCGCTGCCGCGGCACGTCGCTTCCAGGGTCTTGCCGATCAATTCGATGACCTGGTCGCCGAACTGGTGCCCGTGATTGTCGTTGATCCGCTTGAAGAAGTCGATGTCGACCATGGCGCAGGAGACCGGGATTCGCATGCGGCTCGATCGATCCCATTCTTTTTCGAACAGGTCGTGAAAGCTCCGCCGCGTTCTCAGCCCGGTCAGCTCATCGGTCCTCGCCGCCTGGGCCAGGCGCTGTTCGACGACCAGCATTCGCTGGCCGGCGCGGACCCGGGCCAATAGCTCCTCGCGCTGGATCGGCTTGCTCAAGAATCCGTCGGCGCCGGCGTCGAGGCCTTGGATGACCTGCTCGGCGCCGCAGCGGGCGGTGAGGAAGACCGTATAGACATAATGCGGCAGGCGGAGTTGGCGAACCCGCCGGCAGAGTTCCACGCCGTCCATCCCGGGCATGTTCCAGTCGATGATCAGCATCTCGGGGCACGAGGCCTCAATGGATGCCAGGGCCTCCGCGCCGCTGCCGGCCTGCTCGACGCGATAGCCGGCCGTTTCGAGCCACCTCGCCAGCAGCCGCCGCATGGGGGGGGCGTCGTCGACAACGAGAATCGTCAGCCGATTGGTGGTCATGTTGAAAGGTAGGTTGCCGCGGCAATCGCCGGCGGAAATGCAGCCGGAATGGGCGAGATTCCCCCCTAGCGCCACCCGCTCACCCGTGTCAAGTTCCGAATAATCGGTCTGGCCATCAAGTTCCGCGGCGGTGGCTCGCCGGCTAGAATATCCGAAGCCGCTTGCGCTGGACGATCCGGAATAGCCATTGTGTCTCGGTCCGACGCCACGTTCCCGAGGAGCAACATGATGGGAGTCAAACCAATTCGACCCGCAACGAATCGCCGCCGTGTGCTGCCGATCCTGGCAGGGGCAGGAATGCTCACCTGCGCTTGGATCTGGGTGATTCCGAATGCCCCGGGGGCGGAACTGGTGATTGCGGAGCGCGAGGCGAAGCTCGTTCGCCTCGGCGAGCTGGCTCGGGAGCGGCGTTGGCGCGAGATCGTCCGGCAGTTCGAGCTGGATGATTTTGCGGCATGGCCGGCCGAGAGCGCCCGGCAGGCCAGCGAGGCTCTGACCCAGCGCGGCCTCGCTTACTCGCAGTTGAAGGAAGGGCAGCGCGCCGCCGCCGACTTGCGTGCGGCGGCCAAACTCGATCCGAAGAATGTACTTGCTTGGATGACCCTCGGCGACAATTTCGCGAACAACCTCGACCAGCAGGAACACGCGCTGGCCGCTTACCGCCAATCGCTCGCCATCACCGGCACGACCAACGGGTGGCAGTCGCTGAGCACGGCGTTGTCGATC
>JAMOAF010000348.1 GCA_023621895.1 Planctomycetota bacterium | reverse complement strand
GAGCCGGTGACGAGCAGGCCGCCCTGGCCCTTCTTGAGCAACTCGTTGCGCATCAGTTGGCTCATGTGGAGGAGGTTTTCCTCGCCGGTCAGGCGGTAAAGCTCCGTCTGGGCGTAACAGCGGGCGAGCATGACGTACACGTGTCGCGGGCGTCGGCTGAAATCCTGCTCCCAGGTCCGCAGCGAGGCGAGTTGGACCTCGCCGCGGTTATTCCCGTGCGGCACGTCGGCGGCGAAGTCGAAGTAGCGCCGATCGCCCGTCACGCGGTACAGTTCCAGCATCCCTTCCGGCAAGCCCGCCGTGCAGATTTCGCCCGCGTCGTAGCACGGGTTCCGCGGCGTGGGGAACGTCTTGAGGATGTAGTCGGCCATGATTCGCGCGTGGGCCAGCGATTGGGGATTGCCCGTGCAGCGATAGTTCCGCACCAGCGCCAGGTTGATGTATTCCTGCTCGTGGAGAATCCAGTTGATGTGGTTCTGCCGGTTCTCGGGTTCGACGTTCCAGAACCCGATGTACCCGTCGGCGTCGCGGGACTTCACCAGTTGGTCGATGATGTACTGGGTGCGCGCGGCGACTTTCGGGTCACCCATGTAGGCGGCGAACAGGCTGCCGGCGTCGAACACCTTGCCAATGCCGTAATAGACGTGCGAGCGGTTGCCGCGGTCCGTGCGGTTGCGAAAGTGATCCAGCCACTTGCCGTCCAGATCGACCACCATGTAGTTCTGATAAACGAGGTTCCGGATGCGGCGATCGAGCTCTCCGCCGAGCTGCCGCTGGTCGAGCGTCACGCGGCAGAGTCTGTCCGGCACCTGGGGCTGCACGACATCCAGCGGCGTTTGGCACCACTCTCCAGCCTGGGCGGATGCTGCCAGAGAAAGGCACGAAAGCAGCGTGAGCAGGGTCGTTTTCATGGTTGAGATTCCAGTGCGATCCTGGGGCGGAGTAACGGTGCGGAGGCGATTGCCCGCGGCATCATCGTGACGTTCGCCATGATACCATCCGCGCACCGCCGGATCACGCCGGTCCGCACGGGCGGCGCGCCGCGTTGCGTTTCCATGCCTGCAACTCGCGTGCCGGCACTCTCTCGCAGGGCTGCCCCCTCCCACGCGGCATGTGTTGAATTCGTCGACACGCCTGTCGATTGCATCGACACGCCAGCGGCCTGTGCGTTGCGCATTGGACTGTTGAGATACGGCGCTGCTGGCAATGAATTCGAGGCGAGAGTGGGCTTTGGCGGCACTTGCAGCGGGCTTAAGAAAACGTCGTTCAGCGCGCGGGCAGTCAGTTTCGGGCGATGGCACGCCAATTGCATGGGAGCTGAGTCTCTATGCACGACGCAATCACGAAGACCAACCGGGGGCCATGACATGCATTGCCTATTTCTATCGGAGCCGACCGTCAGAAACCGCTGCCATCGAGGGCCGGGCAACATGCGGGCCTTTCTGAAACTTGGAGCTTTCGCCATCTGCTGGGTTGTCATGGCGGGTGCGGCCCAAACCGGGGAGCCGATCGGCCCCGCTGCCGAGCTTCATCGAAAGATCGTGGAAAAGGGGATCCAATATCTGGCCAGCCACGGCCAGGCGGAAGATGGGTCTTTCAGCAGCTTTGCCGGTACGGGGCCAACGTCGCTGGCGGTCACCGCCCTGCTCCGCAACGGCCTTTCGCCGCAAGATCCGATTGTCGCCAAGGGACTGGCGTATCTCGAGTCGTGTGCCCAGGCCAACGGCGGCATCTACGGAATGAAGGGGATGTTCGGAAACTACGAAACCTGCGCGGCCATGATGTGCTTCCAGGAAGCGAACCGTGACGGCAAGTACGAGGCGATCCTCGCCAGGGCGGAGAAGTACGTACGGGGGTTGCAGTGGGACGAGAGCCGCGACCGCGAAAGTTCCGACGCCTACTACGGCGGGACCGGATACGGCGGCGACTCCCGGCCCGATCTGTCGAACACGGCGTTTCTTGTGGACGCGATCAAGGCTCGGGGCGCGGATGCCGGCGACGAGGCGATCCAGAAAGCGCTGGCCTTTGTTTCACGTTGCCAGAATCTGGAGAGCGAGCACAACACGACGCCGTTCGCCGCGAAGATCAACGACGGCGGTTTCTACTACACCTGCGTGCCAAGCGTGCAGGACGAAGAGCGGATGACCGCCGCGGGCGGTTTGCGAAGTTATGGGTCGATGACGTACGCCGGCCTGAAAAGCATGATCTATGCCGGCCTGACACGCGATGATCCGCGCGTCAAGGCCGCCATCACGTGGATCCGCAAGCACTACGACCTGACGAGCAACCCCGGCATGGGCAGCGCCGGCCTGTATTACTACTACCACACGTTCGCCAAGTCGCTCGAGGCGCTCGGCGAGGAGCTGTTTGAGGATGCCGGCGGCGTGAAACACGACTGGCGCCGGGAACTGATCGCGGAATTGGCGAGGCGGCAGCAAGAGAATGGTTCCTGGATCAACGCCGAAAGCTCGCGTTGGATGGAAGGCGATCCGAACCTGGTGACGTCCTTTGCACTGCTTGCCTTGTCCCACTGCCGCCCAAAGGCCGAATAGCCGGCAGCGTCAGCCCCTACGGCAAGGAGGAGAGATGCCCAGGAAGCCGCGCTCAGCGTTCACCCTCGTGGAACTGTTGGTGGTGATCGCGATCATCGGGATTCTGATCGCCCTGTTGCTGCCGGCCGTCCAGGCCGCCCGCGAAGCCGCGCGGCGGATGAGCTGCACCAACAACCTGAGACAGTTGGGCATTGCGCTGCACAACTACGCCGACACGTTCCACGAGTCGCTGCCCAACACCGGCTTCGCCGGCCCGGTCTTCCCCAACGACTTCTCGCCGCTGGCCCGGCTGCTGCCGTACTGCGAGCAGGCGAACCTGCGGGATTTGATCGACTTTTCGATCTACATGGGTCATCCCGGGGAGACGGACTTGCCGGTCGGGCTGCGGGCGGCGGCGGCCACGGCGGTTCCGATGTTCCTCTGCCCCAGCGACGGCGAGCCGCCGCTTCACGACATGACGCTCCCCTCCGGCGCGATCATTGCCGTGGCCGGCAGCAACTACGCCATGAACCAGGGGAGCGGATTGGACGGCGGCTTCAACCCGGGATTCGGTGCAGCCGACGGCCTCTGCTGGGTCGGCGCGAACGTCAAATTGGCGGCGATCACCGACGGCACAAGCAACACGCTGGCCTTCACGGAGTCGCTCCGCGGACCCGGCAGCAAGCCGAATCTGACCCCGACTCCCGACGTGCAGGTGTATCGCGGCGAGACCAGCGCCTACGCGACGATTGCCGATGCGGCCGATTCGGGCGGTCTCGACGCGCTTCTTTCCGGCATCACCGGGTGGGACGGGAAACGCCTCCTCTTCTGGCTGCGGGGCTGCTCGCCCACCGGCCCGGTGATGAACGGGCGGTTGACTCCGAACCACCAGGCCCCCGATTTCGTCTATCGATCCGCCAAGGTCACCGCGGCCCGCAGCCGCCACCCGGGCGGCGTGAATGCCTGCTTCTGCGACGGCAGCGTGGGCTTCATCAGCGAGACGATCGAGCGGAGCACATGGCACGCACTCTGGACGCGAGCCGGTCAGGAAGTGGCGTCTCGGCCATAGCGCTGGGCGTGCTTCGTGCCTGGTCGGATCCCGTCGTTTTTTCCTCGAACCAGTGAGCAATCCTCTCACCATGAATGCAACCGACGACGCGCCGCTTCCGCTGCGAATCGAACATCTGACCAAGCGGTTCCGGCAGGGGAGCGTGATCATCGAGGCCTTACGGGACGTATCTCTCGAAATTGCCCGGGGCGAGTTCGTCGCCGTGATGGGCGCCAGCGGGTCGGGAAAGAGCACGCTGCTGCACGTGGCCGCCGGCCTGACGACGCCCGACGAGGGGCGGGTGTTCGTCGACGGAGAGGACCTGGCAGCCATGTCGGACCGGCGGCTGACGATCTTCCGCCGCCGCCGGATCGGGGTCATGTTCCAGGCGTTCAACCTGATTCCCTCGTTGACGGCCGAGCAGAACGTCCTGTTGCCGGTGCGCACCGATGGGCGCGCGGAAGGGGCCCGGGAGCGATTCGAGAGTCTCTTCGCGCGGCTCCGCCTGAAGGAGCGACGGACCCACCGGCCCGACGCGCTCAGCGGAGGCGAACAGCAGCGGGTGGCGTTCGCCCGGGCGCTGATCGCCGATCCGGCGATCGTTCTGGCCGACGAACCGACGGGCAGCCTCGACTCGGTGACAGGCCAGGAACTCTGCCGCTTGTTGCAGGAACTCTGCCGCGAGCAGAACCGGACGATCGTCGTCGTCACTCATGAGCCGGCCGTGGCGACCTGGACGGATCGGGTCATCGTGCTGGCCGACGGGCGAGTGCTCGCCGACTTCAGGACCGCGAAGTTCAGCGACGCGCAGTCGCTGGCCGCCCACTACCACGATATTGTTCGGGCAGCCTCGCCGGTGGGGGCATCGTCGTGAACAATCTCCGGACCGTGGCAACTCTGCTCTTCTCTCAAGCCCGCCATCACCCGGCGCGGCTGGGCCTTGCGTCGCTCGCCGTGATCGCCGCCTCGTGCGCGGTGGTCTGGGTCGTGAGCGGCTACGACGCCCTGGTGGCGCAGTTTGATGAGCATGCCTCGACTTACATGGGCCGCTACGACGTGATCGCCGTTCCCGGCCGGCCAATGGGTGGGACTCTTCCCGAATCGCTGATCGACGATTTCCGGGCCGATCCGGCCGTGGCCGAGGTCAATCCGATCATCCAGTCGCGGGTGACCGTTGCCAGAGGCAGTTCGCCTTCCGGCAGCAAGCGGATCGAGCCGGGCACCGAGGTGATGGGAGGCTCCCTCCCGCCGGTCCACGGAGCACCGCCCCTCGGCCCGGTCCTGGTGGGCACCAACGCAGCGAAACCGCCCCACGAATTGATTGAGGGACAATGGTTGAGCGGCCCGGACTCAGCGGTCCTCACCGATCGCGAGGCCAAGCGTCTCGGCGTCGGAGTCGGTGGCCACGTGCTGGTCACGTCGCTGACGAATCAGAAGACCCTGGCCCTGGTGGGGATCGTCCGCGAACCCGCCCTGTCGCCGGCGCTCGGCGGTCCAGGCGGCGGCCGGTCCGCGGGCGCCGCTCCAGGCGGAGATCGTCCGGCCGGCAGGAAAGGCGCGGGGCGCGGCGGTCCCGGAATGCGCGGCAGCGCTGGCGGACCGCCCGATGAGTCGGCAGACCTCGGCCAGCGGCCTGGCGGCGGCCGCGGCCCGGCCGCGGCTGAAGCGGCGGGCCGTCCCAGCCTGCCCGGCGTATTCGGCACAACACCGGCGTCCAGCGCGCTGTACGTCCTCCGCGAGGTCGCCGATGAAATCAACGGTTACCAGTCGCCGCCGAACGTCGTACAGCTGGCCCTCCGCGGCGATGCCGTTGCGGCCGATTTCCTCCAGCGCTGGCAGCCTCGCCTGGCCGATGCCGCTTCCGGTGCAAAAGCCCTGGACCTGACCGCTGTCGAGGCGGGCATGAGCCGGGACCGAAGTGTCTCGGGCAAGAAGGCGCAAGCCTATTCTGCCACCGGAATAGCGCTCTTGGCCGCCCTGTTTATCATCTTCACCACGCTTTCGATGGGTGTCAGCGAGCGGGCCAGGGAACTGGCCGTGCTGCGAGCCATCGGGTTGACGAAGAGCCAGGTGGTGACGCTCGTGTTTGCCGAGAGCCTGTTGCTGGCCCTGATCGGCTGGGTTGGCGGGTTGCTGGCCGGCTTCGGGCTGCTCCAATTGGCCCGCTGGGCCCAACCGGACCTGTTCCCCACCGGCGTGTCGCTGGGTGCCTGGTGCGTGTCGCTGACCGGCCTGAGCGCCCTGGGCGGCTCCTTGGCGGCCGCGGTGCTTCCCGCGTGGCGTGCCGCCCGCGTTCGACCGCTGGAGGCCATGGTCCCTCCGCGTCCCAGGCCTCATGGACACGCGGTGCTGATCGCGGCGGCCATCGGGCTGCTTCTGATTACGATCAATCCGATCGCCGTCTTCGTCCTCCAGGTTCCCCTCGAATCGCGATCCTGGGTCTACTGGGCGGTCGGCTATCCGGCCATGGTGGGCGGCTTCCTTCTGCTTGCTCCGGCGGCTGTGCTCCTGGCCGAGAAGTGTCTCGGTTATGCCGTCGCGGCCGTGTTGGGCCTCGATTTGCAGCTGGCCACGACACAGCTCTCGGCCAACCTCTGGCGAACGATCGGCACGACGGTCGCCTTGTGCGTAGGGCTGGTGCTGTATGTCTCCACGCAAACCTGGGGCTACTCGATGCTGCAACCCTACTCTCCCGGCGAGTGGCTCCCCGACGCGCTCGTCGCCTTCCAGCCCGTGGGTTTGGACGAATCGGAGCTGGAGGACCTGCGCACGACTTGCGGTGTCAAGTCCTCCGAATGCATTCCATTGGCGGTTGAACAGCCGGGACTGGCGGATTTCGAGCCGACTCCGCTGCTCCAACACGACAACGTGATCATCATGGGCGTGGACCCCCGCGATGCCTTTGGGAGCGACCGGCCGTTCCTGAATCTCGAGTTTCTGGAAGGCGACGCCAGCAGCGCCATCGCCGCCCTGGCCGCCGGCCGCGGCTGCCTGATTGCGGAAGACCTCGCCAGGGCGATGAATCTGCGCCTTGGCGATCCCCTGCAACTCGTTCCGCCGCAGCGAGCGGACCGCCGTGTAGCTTACCGGGTTGCGGGGATCGTCGACCTGCCTGGCTGGCACTGGTTCACGAAGTTCTCGGGGGTTCGCCGGCACCAGACCCGCACCGCCGGCATCGTCTTCGCCTCCGACCAGAACGTACGCAGCGATTTCCAGCTCAAGGGAATCGAGTTCTGCTGGTTCAACGTGGACTCGAGCGTGCCGCTGGCGGCCATCGAGGCATCGATGCAATCCCTCGCCAATCGGCACGCGGGTGAGACGTATCGGTCGCCGGATCATGGCGAGGTGACCGCCCACAGGCCCAGCGCGCGCGTGACCGCTACCAAGACGTTGCGGGCGAGCATCAACCACCGAGCCAATTCGGTGATTTGGGGCATGAGCCAGTTGCCGCTGGTCACCCTGGCCGTCGCATCGCTGGCGGTTGTCAACACGATTGTGACCTCCACCCGGATGCGCCGCTGGGAGATGGGCGTTCTCCGCTCGCAAGGCATGACCCGCTGGGCCCTGGTTCGCCTGGTCCTGGCCGAGGCGATCCTGATTGGGATCGCCGCGTGCCTGTTGAGTCTGGCTTTCGGGCTGACCGCCGGATGGTGCGGGGCCGGGATGGCCCAGTACGGAGGCAGCTTCTTCAGCGGCATGAAGGCTCCGTTCATCGTCCCTTGGGGCCGCCTGGCTCTGGGAATTTCGGCCACGCTCATTCTGTGTCTTGCGGCCGCTGTGTGGCCGGCCGTCGCCACCGGGCGGACCGAGCCTCTCCGACTGCTGCAAGCGGGAAGAGGGACGATGTAGTTGGCGGCGGAAGAGGCGGTTAGGAGCCGTTTACGGGATCGGCAGGTCCCGGCCGCCGACAGAGCCGGCCTCGTCATTGCCTTTGTCTTCGCCCAGCGTCATGACAGGCCTTTCTCCTGGCCGAGGCGACGGGATTGCTCCACACCCTGGCGATCCTGCAAGGCGCACAGACTATGCCCAGGCGATGCACAGAATCCCGCACACCATGACGGCGCTTCCAGCGAGCCGAGTACCCAACTGCCGCTCCTTAAGGAAAAGCCCTCCGGCGAGCACGCTGAAAAGCACACTGAACCTTTTGATCGCGACTACGTAAGCCACAGGGCCGAGCCGCAAGGCACTGGCCTGACACATGAACATCATCGCAACGGAAAGACCGATTGGCACGAGAATCCTCCAATTCGCGGAGGTCTCCCGGAAACCCGAGCGATGCGTGAGGTAGATTATGGGTATCATCAATAGTGCGGCAAACATATTCTCCGAAAACGCGAACAGGATCGCCGACGATCGGGTGATTCCAGCCTTCTCAAATACTGCCGCGACGCTGAATGCCACGGCCGCCGCGAGCATTCGTCTTGGTCCTGGTTCGCGCAGCAGCGCGCGGAAAGGACCGAAAAGGCCGAACGAAGCTCTTGCCACTCCCAAAACATACGTGCCAGCTACCACGAGACAAACCCCCACCACCCCGATGAGAGAAGGAAACTCACCGAAAAACAAAGGGGCGAGTACCAGGAGGAAAAGAGGGCTGAAGGATATCAGCGGGATGCTCAGCGACATCTCACTGACACTCAATGCCTTGATATAGAGGATCCATCCCACCGTCAATACGGAGCCAGCTCCGGCAACGAGAAAACAGAACGTAGAGTCCACGGCAGGAATCTCCGTGAATGCCAGCGCAACGCCAAGAACCGGCGCTGAGAAGAGGCTCAGTGCCCAAGAGACCGTCAGCGGATCGACGTGCGAGAGGAACTTCTTCGACTGAAAGTCGCGCGCGGAGGCAAAAAGTGCCGTGAAAATGGATAGAATAAACCACGCCACTTCTCTTGTCCTCCGGCGACAGAAAAGAACTGTAAGGAACCGTTTCGGACGAAAGCTGCGTCAATAATGGTCCCGGACGGGTTTTCTCAGCCCGCATCGCATGCGTTCCACATCGTGCCGGCCAGCCTTGGCGCCGTTGGCGCTTTCCGCGCGGCGATCATCAATCCGCTCACGCACACCGAGCACTGCGGCCGGCTCAATTACCGCTGTTCGACGGCAGGGCGGCCCCTTGGCGACACCCCCGATCACTTGCCCAGGCAATAAAGCGCCTTATCGGTGCGGAGCAGAATCTGCCCGTCCGACACGACGGGGCTGGCGTTGGCCCGGCTGTTGTCGTCGGCGAAGACGTTGACGGCCAACTGCTGGAACTCGGGCCTGGCCGCGAGGACGTACGTTCCGTTGTTCTGGGAAAGCCCGTAGAGCTTTCCATCGGCCGCCAGAACCGAGGCGTAGATCAGGCCGGCCCTCGGCTCCAAACGCTCTTCGAAGACCACTTCGCCGGTCTTGGCGTTAACGCAGAGCGCCGTCCCGCGCGAATCGTGGAACCAGTAGAGGTAGCCGTCCACGTAAACGGGCGAGGAGACGTTCGAACCCTTGTTCGTTCGCCAGAGGACGTGGCTTGCGGTCACATCGCCCCGCCCGCCGGTCCGGACGGCCATCGCCGAGTTCTTCCGCGCGCCGATCGCATAAGCCACGTTTCCTTCGCCGATCACCGAGGGGCAGAGATAGCCGTCCGGGATGCCTTCGCAGTACCAGAGCTTCTCGCCGGTCTGCGGATCGTATCCGGTCAGCGTGTTCGGCACGTTGAGCACGATTTCCTGTTTGCCCTCCTCGGCATCGACGAGCACCGGCGAGGCCCAGCAACTGGAAATGCCGCCAGCCCGCCAGACCTCTTTGCCGGTCTTCTTGTCCAGCCCGACGAGCGAGTTCGACTCGATGCTGGCGTTGACGATCACCAGGTCGCGGTAGAGTAGCGGCGAGGTTGCCGAGCCCCAGTCGTGGATGCCCGAGCCGACGTCCGCGTGCCAGACCTGGTTGCCGTCCAGGTCGAGGCAGAAGACTCCGGAGGCGCCGAAGAAGACATAAAGGAACTGGCCGTCGCTGGTCGGCGTGCTCGACGCGTAGCCATGCCGCGTGTTGTTGCTCCCGCGGTATTCGGACTCGGGCATGCGGGCCTTGAAGGACTTCTGCCAGAGGATCTTGCCCGACTTGCGATCCAGGCAGAGCACGTGGCGCACGAGGCCGGCCATCTCGCCCGGCTCCTCGATCGACTCGGCGTACCCGGTGTAGCAGGTCAGATAGATCCGGCCGTTGACAACAATCGGAATGGAACTCCCCGGGCCGGGCAGCGCCGACTTCCAGACCAGATTGGTCGTTTCGTTCCACGTGGTGGGCAGGCCGGTCGCTTCGGACCTGCCCGCCCAGTCGCCGCGAAACGCGACCGGCTGGCCAGATCGTGCCTCGCCGGCCAGGATGGCAACCAGTCCGAATACCGTTGCACCAAGCGCCAGGGAAATCCGCATGACTTGAGCCCTCTTCAGATGGTTTCAGAAATAAAGAGAACTTCAGACTACGGGAAACGGACAGGTTATGCAATTTCACCACTCTCGCGGGGGGCCATAGCCTTGCGGCAGGCCGCGCCGCGGACGGTTTAAAGTGGGGGCAGAAGGCTAGCGGAGGTTGCCAAGCGGAAGCTTGGGCACGAGAAGCGAGCCTGTCACATGGTGCCTTTAGGCTGTAACCTATGAGCTGCGTCGAGCGAGCAACTGCCGGGTCGGACCGAACGCAACCGGTCGGAACGAGCTTCCATGCGTTGCGCAAGTCCGACACGCTCGTTCTTGAGCAATCGGAGGACAAAACGATGAGAGGTCGGATGATCGCCAGAGCCGCTATTGTACGCGGATGCGGGGTCCGCATCCTGATATTGCTCCTGGCGGCGAGCCCTGCCTCGCGGGCGGCGCTGGCGTGCGGCCACGAGGAACAAGCGGGTCCGCTGCGCGTGGGGTGGGCCATGACGGACTTGACCCCCGATCGTCCCGTTCATATCGCCGCGGGGTCTTCGTTGCGCGTGTCGGAAGGGGTCATGGATCCGATCATGGCCACGGTGCTCGTCCTTGAGTCCGTCGCCGATGACGGCTCGGATGACATGCTCATCATGGTCGGTTGCGATCTGGCGATCATCCGAAACGAGCTCCGCGACCGCGTGCGGCGCCTGGTTGCCAGGTCGCAGCCACAAATCGATGTGGAGAAGATCGTGCTCAACGCGACGCACAACCACGGCGCCCCCTGCGTGCGAACCGATCCGGAGCTGGCCGCGGAACTTGCCGAATATGGGCTGGAAGTGCCCGCCGAGTGGTCGTATTACGGCGTGGCGCCAGACGAGCAGACCATGTCGCCGGTGGGGTTCTTGGAGTTTGCCGCCCCGCGAATAGCCGCGGCGATTGGCGAGGCGTGGAACCGCCGCAAGCCCGGCGGCGTGAGCTTCGGTCTGGGGCATGCCGTCGTGTCGCACAATCGCCTGGTTGCATACCGCGACGGGCGATCCCAGCAGTTCGGCAACCTGGACCGGCCCGACTTCAGCCACATTGAAGGCTACGAGGACCATTCGGTCGGACTGCTCTATACCTACGACTCAGGCGGCAAATTGACCGGCGTGGTGGTCAACGTTCCCTGCGCGGCGTGGGGGATGGGCTCGCGGATCACCGCCGACTTCTGGCACGAAACGCGCCGCGAGCTGCGCAGGCGGTTGGGCGAGTCGCTCTACGTCTTGCAGCAGGTCGCCGCCTCCGCCGAACAGTGGCCGATGGCTCTCGTCGACCGCCGGGCCGAGCAGCGGATGGAGAAGATCACCGGGAGGACTCGCCGGGAGGAGATCGCCGTGCGGATTGCCGATGCCGTCACCTCCGTTCTCCCATATATGCATGATCAGATCGAGTGGAATCCGACGTTTGCCCACCGTGTGGAGCAAATCAAGTTGAGCCGGCAACGCCTGACGGAAGAGGAGGTGGAGAGTAGACGGCGGGATTTCAAGCGGCTGCTCGGGGAATACCGCAGGATGCGGCAGGAAATCGAGGAAAACCCCAGGATTCGCGAGCGCCCGAAGTGGTATGAGAAGATCAGCGCGGTGTATTGGAGCTTGGCCAGGGCCGCCCGGGTGATGCGAGAGTTCGAGCTCCAGAAGTCCGAGCCGATGGTGCCCGTGGAGGTTCACGCGGTCCGCGTCGGGGAGATGGCAATAGCAACATTTCCGCTTGCGCCCTACTTGGATTTCGGCATCCAGATCAAGGCCCGCAGCAAGGCGGTGCAGACGTTCACCGTCCAGACTGCCGCCGGGCACTACCGATACCTCCCCACCGAACGCGCCGTGGCCGGCGGCGCCTACGGCGCCGTTCCGGAGAGCATCGTCTTCGGACCGCAGGGCGGCCGGGAACTGGTCGAGGGGACTCTGGGGCTGATCGAGTCGCTCTGGGCGGAGAAGTGACTGGGGCTAAATGAGCTTGCGTGATTCGTGGAAAAAGCGGCTGCTATTCAGATAGCCGCGTGGGCTTGCCCCGCGCTTCGTTACGTACGGGTTGTGCCGCAGCGCAGGCGCGCCGCGGGGCAAGCCCACGCGGCGATCACGCTCTCATGAATTCCTCCCGGAATCACGCAAGCTCATTTAGCCTGCAATGGCGTAGCCACAACCTCAATGATGTAAGAACAACCAGGGAGACAGACCCCATGACCCGCACTTACCGCTTCAAAATCGTCGCCGTCGCAACCGCCCTCGCCGCGATTGCCGCAATCGCCCGCAATGCATCGGCATGGGAGATCCACGTCGCGAAGACGGGAGACGATCACAATCGAGGCGGCCTGGAAAGCCCCTTTCTGACAATCGGCAAAGCCGCGGCTGTCGCGCAGCCGGGCGATACGGTGACCGTTCATGGCGGAACCTATCGCGAATGGGTCAAGCCGCCGCGCGGCGGCAAGGACGAGAACAGCCGCATTGTCTACCGGGCCGCGGCGGGCGAGGAGGTGCTCATCAAGGGCTCGGAGCAGATCACCTCCTGGGTACATCAAGGGGATGGCGTCTGGATGGTCGAGCTGCCGAACCGCTTCTTCGGCGATTACAACCCGTACGCGCTGACCATCTCGGGCGGTTGGCTCCTCTACGGCCAATGGCTGCACCGCGGCGACGTCTACCTCGACGGCGAGGCATTCCGCGAGCAAAAGAGCCTGGAAGAGGTGAAACAGCAAGGGCAGAGCTGGTATTGCCAGGCAACCGGCGACAATACGCGGATATGGGCGAACTTCGGCAATGCCGACCCCAACGCGCGGCTTGCCGAGATCAACGTCCGCGAAAGCGTTTTCATGCCGGAGCAGAGCGGGCTGAAGTATATCACCGTGGATGGTTTTCGCCTGTCGCACTCCGCTGAGAACTGGCAGCCCCCGGGCCTGGAATCGCAGACGGGCTTGATCGGGCCGCGGATGGGCAAGCACTGGATCATCGAGAATTGCACGGTCACCAACGCCCGCTGCGTGGGCATCTCTCTCGGGCAGGCGCCGGGCGTGGACTACGCCGACATCGACGCTTTCGGAACGCACATCGTCCGCAACAACGTCATCCGCCGCTGCGGCGAAGCGGGAATCGCCGGCCAGAAGGGCGCAACACGCTGCCTGGTCGCCGGCAATCTCATCGAAGAGACCAATTACCGCAAGGAGTTCGGCGGATGGGAAACCGCCGCCATCAAGTTCCACGAATCGGTCGACACGGTCATCCGTGGCAACCTGATCCGCGGCGTTTATTACCAGAAGTATGGGGCGTTCGGCATCTGGATGGACTGGGGTAACCAGGGGACCCGGATTTCGGGCAACATCATCTACGATACGCAAGCCGCCAGTGTGTTTCTCGAAATGAACCACGGACCAATCCTGGTCGACAACAACGTGCTCATAGGCCAAGGCGTCCGGAGCAATTCCGAAGGCTGCGTGTTTGCGCACAATCTGCTGGTCGACTGCAAGTTCGAAATGGTCTCCGACACCGGCCGGTCCTCACAGTATTACCAGCCGCATACGAGGATCCTCGTCGCTCGAAAACATGGCGTCCCGGCAGACGACAAGTGGTACAACAACATCTTCGTTCGCCGGGGCCTGGAGGGCGTCAAGCAGGCTCCGGGCTACGCGTCGGACTACAATGCCTTCGTGGAAGGGGCAGAGAAAAGCTCGTTCGGCGATGAGCACAGTATCGTGGATTCTCGCTCTGGCGGATTCTCGCGCGAGGACAGCCCGCTGGGTGTTTCCATCCGCATACATGTCAACGAGGCCGTGGTCGGACTGAAGGGGCCGTGGGTGGATGGCGAGTTGATCGGGGCGCTTCCGACCGTCAGGCAGACGATCGAAGATGCGTTCGGGCGGCCGATCCGCGTGGATGCCGACATGTTCGGGCGGAAACGCGCGGCACCCGCCGCCGGGCCCCTGGCAAGCCTCGCGCCGGGCGAAAACGCGCTGGACTGGTCCGCGAAGAGTCTCGCCCGCTCGCCGGATCGACCGAACATCCTCTGGATCACTAGCGAGGACAACAGTCCCTACTTGGGCTGCTATGGCGATCCGTTGGCCCACACGCCGAACTTGGACCGGTTGGCCGCCGAGGGGGTCCGCTACCGCCACGCCTTCGCCAACGCGCCGGTTTGCTCGTCGGCGCGCACGACGCTGATCACCGGCATGTATGCCTCATCCCTGGGCGCGCAGCATCACCGCAGCCGGGTGCGAATTCCCGAGATGTTCCCGCTCTATCCGGTTTGCCTCCGCGAGGCGGGCTACTACTGCACGAACAACTCGAAGACCGACTACAATCTGGCCAACGCCGGCCAGCCCTGGGACGAGAGCAGTCCCAAGGCCCACTACAAAAATCGCCGGCCCGGGCAGCCGTTCTTCGCCATCTTCAATCTGACCACCAGCCACGAGAGCCAGGTCGCGCCCAAGCCGGGAAAGGACCCGGGCGCCTACCGCGTGCCGCCGGGAAAAATCGTTCTTCCGCCGTACCATCCGGACACGCCGGAAATCCGCCTGGACTGGGCCAATTACTATGACCAGATGACGCGATTGGACGAACAAGTGGGCGGGCTGCTGGCCGAATTGGAAAAAGCCGGGCTGGCCGGCGAGACGATCGTCTTCTATTACTCGGACCACGGCGGTGCGCTGCCGCGCGGCAAACGAAACCTCCACGACTCGGGAACGCGCGTGCCGCTGGTGATCCGCTTTCCCGCCAAGTGGGCGCATCTGGCGCCGGCTCCACCGGGAGCGTGGGTGGACCGGTTGGTCAGTTTCGTGGATTTCCCCGCCACGCTCTTGAGCCTCGGCGGCGCGGCGATTCCCGGCAACTACGAAGGCCGCGCGTTTCTCGGTGAGCAAAAAGCCGCACCGCGCGAGCACGTGTTCCTCTACCGCGGCCGCATGGATGAACGCTACGACACCGCGCGAGCGATTCGCGACCGGCAGTTCCGCTACATCCGCAACTACAGCCCGCACAGGCCTTGGGGCCAGCACTATTCGTATCCTTTCCAGGTTCTGCCCAGCATGCGCTCTTGGCACGCATGTTTCGTGGCGGGCAGGTGCAATCCGGTCCAAGCTCGCTACTGGGGACCGAAGCCGCCGGAGGAGCTTTACGACGTGGCCGCCGATCCGTTCGAGATTCGCAACCTGGCGGGCGACCCTCGGCACGCGGCGCGGCTGGCCGCGATGCGCGGCGCGCTCCGCGCCGAAATCATCGCCACGCGCGACACCGGCTTCATTCCCGAGGGCATGTTCGGCCGCCTGACCGGCGAGAAGACGATCTACGAGTACGCCCAGTCAGGCGCCTACCCGATCGAGCGGATCGTGGACCTCGCGGACAAGGCATCTTCGCGCGACGTGGCCGTGCTGCCGGAACTGGTGGCCGCGATGGATGACCCGCATCCGATCATCCGGTATTGGGGCGCGGTCGGCTGCCTGGTGCTTCAAGACCGGGCAGCCCCGGCCAAGGCGAAGCTGCTGGCGCTGCTGGGAGACAATTGGGGTGATATTCGCATAGTTGCCGCCGAGGCATTGACCTGCCTGGGCGAGGGCGAGACCGCGCTGGAGGGGCTGGCTTCGGAGCTCGACGGTCCGGAGGAATACGAAGTTCTCGCAGCGCTGAATGCGCTGGATTTCACCTGGGCGGCCGGCAACGCGCCGCTCGAGCGAATCCAGGCGATTCTCCGCGGCCGCAAGTTCGCGGCAACTCCCGACCGGATCGCCAAGTACCTGCTCAGCCAGGATGCCGCGGCTGGTTCCGGCGGCGCGAAGCGCGAGCCGGCGCGCCGCGGCGATTGAAATCCGCGCTCGAGCGACCGGCGGACTTCAGGCTGCCGGGACTCGTCGCAAGGACGGCAAGAATTGATCCGCGTTGCGCGCCCGCCCCCACTGGTTTGACCGAGGCACAATTTGGGGAGGGTGATTCACGGGCGGCCTGGCGGGTTTTTCTCGCGTTCCGCCCGGTTAAGGTTAAACTGGCGGATCGATCCCCAGACGGTCGGCGCCTGCCGGGCGAGGCGCTTGGCCACGTCGGGCTCCAGGTAGCTATGGTCCCAGGGAACCGCGCGGACGTCGGAGAAAGCGTCCGCCGGGTCGCGCCCGTACTTGTAGTCGTAGGTAAACCAGCCGCTCGGGTCGAGCTGCACGCCGGGGTGGTTGCGCCGGGGAACCGTGATATAGAACTCGCCGCGGGGCTGTTTGGGGGGCGAGTCGGTTGGCTCGGCCAGTTGCTTTTTGCCGGTCAGACGCTGGTAGAGCTCTCTGCCCACGTGCACGGCCGGGTCGATGAACTGCACGTCGGCGGCCAGGCAGGGCCGGTAGACGTACTCGCCGTTCTCGCGGTAGTCATGAAGTCGAGCCAACTGGGCGCGGAACGAGTCGGTGTAGAACGGGAAGTGCGTGCAGCCGAGGATCACCACGGTCAGGGGCCGCGCGTCCGGCTCGGCGCGGACCTTCTCCAGCAGACTGACCAGGTGATAGGCGATGTAGTTTTCCACGGAGTTGATTTGCAGGCTGCGTGGACGAGCGCGGTCGCCCTCCCACAACATGCGGTGCGCGGAGAAATCGAACTGGTATCGGGGCAGGAGCTGGCGGTCGATCGGGGCCAAGGGATTGGTGAGCGTTGGTCCCCTGTAGTCGGGCCGCGGCCGGTCGTCGGCAGGGCTGGAAACGATCAGCTCGCGCGCCCCGTCGATGGCGCCGGCCAGACCGTAGGCGCCTTGCTGAACCACGCGAGGCGGCTGGCGCTGTCCGCCACGGCGAGCAAGCTCCGCGATCGTCTTGGGGTAAGCGCCGGACGCCACGGTGCCCTCGGTGGCCAGAACGCCGATCGTTCCCGCCGGGCCTTGTTGGATCGCCTCCAGCGCGCCGAGCGCCGCCGCCTCGATCACTCCGATCACCTCGACATCCGGCTCCGCACGGGCGACGAGCGACTCGATGGCCGTCTTTCCGTAAGCGGTTGCCGTATTGCAGGCAATGACAATCGCCTTGGCCGGCCGTTTGTCGGTCGAGGGCGCCGGCGCGGCGGGAGAGGCAAAGTACTCGTTGCCCAGCAGGAACTGGGCGTCGTTCTCCACGAGTTCGACCAGGAATCGTTCCTTTCCGACGACGGGATAATTCCCATACGGCATATTCGCCTGGTCAGCCAGGAAGATGAACCGCTCGTGCTGGAAATCGGGCCGCCCGTCCCCCTGCTCCAGCAGCGCGTGCGTTTGGTTGTCGAACAGGTCGAGGTTGAGAATCTGCTCGAGCACCGCCAGGCCGCCCGTTCCCGAATCGAAGACGCCAATCGGGCAGGATTTCGTTGGCGGCTCGGCGCGAGAGACAGCAACCGCCAGGAAGGCGGCGAGAAAAGCCGCCCCCTGCACGCAGGCTGCGCGAATTGCCCGGTTTCGGGACAAAGGAAGCGGCTGAATCGCGTCAAGGTCACGGGCTTCATTCACAGCCATGCAGTTGGTCTCCGGGAAAGGTTGATTAGCGTGCGACATATTGGCCTCAACTGTCAATCGAACATATCTTGCCCTATGCCGTTGCCTGGATGCAAGGGCTGCCGCCGGCCGTTTAGTCCCCAAGGCAGACCCCCAGCGCCCGCGCCGTGCGCGCGAGGCCTCCGTCGGGAGGCACCGTCTTCAGCCGCCCGATCGCCTCGGTGATTTTTGTGGCTGTCGATTGAAATCCCCGGTAAGCGACCATTTCGCCAAATCGGCCAGCGGCAATCAACTCCACGGCCTCGGCGCCGAACATGGAACAGAGCGCCCGGTCGAAATTCGTGGGGCTGCCGCCGCGTTGCAGATGGCCCAGGACGCACGCGCGCGTCTCCTTGCCCGTGCGCTTCTCGATTTCCCCCGCCACCACTCCCGCGATGCCGCCGAGGCGGGCTTCGCGGTTTTCGACCTGCTTCGCCGCCGTGACAAACTCGCCTCCTTTTTCCCGGGCGCCCTCGGCCGCGATCACCAGCGTGAAGTGCTTGTCCGCCTTCTCGCGAGCTTCGATCTTGGCGCAGATGCTCTCGTAGGTGAACGGTATCTCCGGAATCAGGATCACGTCGGCGCCGCCGGCTACCCCGGCGTACAGCGCGATCCAACCGGCGTAGCGGCCCATGACCTCCAGCACCATCACGCGGTTGTGGCTCTCGGCCGTTGTATGGAGCCGATCGAGCGCGTCGGTCGCGCATGCCACCGCCGAATCGAATCCGAAGGTCATCGCCGTGCCTTCCAGGTCGTTGTCGATGGTCTTGGGCACGCCCACCAAGGGCACACCCCCTTCGAACAGCTGCTGGCCGATGCTCAGTGAACCGTCGCCGCCAATGCTCACAAGGCCGCGGATGTTCAGTTTTTGCATGCCGTCCTTGACTCCGTCGATCAGCTCCTGGGGCAGACGCCGGGTCTCACCGTGCCCCACTTTCGCCGAGAACCGGCCGCGATTGGCCGTGCCCAGAATCGTCCCTCCACGGGTCAAGAGGGAGCCCAACTTCTGATAGTCAAGTTCGACATACCGCTGCGGCTCCAGGATGCCCTCATAGCCGCCGAGGAAACCGATCGTCTCCCAACCGCGCTTGGCGGCCGCCTTGGCCACGGCGCGGATCACCGCGTTCAGTCCGGGGCAGTCGCCTCCGCCGGTTACGATGCCGATGCGCTCGCTCATACTCTCCCTCCTTCTTCGCGAAGTCCTTCCAAGCTCAGTCCTTCATGGCTTGCGTGACTTTGAATCCCACAAGTCCTGCCACGAGAATCGCAAGGTAAAACTGGCCGCTGATCGCCTCCAGCCAGGCCAGTGTCCGGGCCAGCGGGGTCACCGGCGTGATGTCGCCGTATCCGACCGTAGCCAGGGTAACGAAGCTGAAATAGCCCAGGGCGCCGCGGTCTGGCCGCGGAAGGAGGACCTCAGCGTCTGCCGGAGCTGGCATCCGGAAGGCCCCTGGGGAGACTGCCTCCAGGGCGGAGTAGAGCAGGCTCCAGATGATGCCCAGAAGCAGGTAACCGCAGACAGCGCCGAAAATCGCGCCGCCGGAAGCTTGCTTCACGAAGACTGCCCGGACGATCCCGTACAGCGCAAACGAAAAAAAAGAAGCTGCGAGCAGGTATGCGGCAACAACGAGGATCCTGACGGCCGAGCCGCCCGGCAGATGGCTCGCCCAAACGCTGAGAAAGGCGGCCCCAGCCAGCCAGGTCGCAATCCGCCGGCGCTCCCTGTGCTCGAAGACCATGAGCAGCACCGCCGCGATCAGCAGCGAGAAGAAGACGTCGAAAGACCCCCGGTCTCCGAACAGGCCGGACGTGAGCGGCTGGGCCACGGTAAGCAACACCGAAGCCAGGAGCACAACGGCGAATCGCCAGCGGTGGCCGATGGCCGCCAGTGGTCCCGGGCTCGCATCCATCAGTATTTCTCCGGTACGAAGGTCCTTGCCTCAAGAGCGGCCTGATCGACCTGGAGCTTGCGCAGCTCCTTCTCGTACTGCTTGCGTTTCATCTTGGGCTTCGTTTCGCCCGCCGCGATTTCCCGCATCATTTAAATTCTTCACCGCTGGGCCGACAACCATCCGTCGTAATCATCGGCGATTGGCAACACGTCGTTGTCGTTGCAGGTACGGCCTCGCTCCCCTTCTCCTGTAACACCAGAATCACCAGAGACCTGGGCTCCACCCTGTAGCATGGGGTTGTCACCGGCCACCCGGAATACGACTCGCAAATATCTTCGGGCGGGTCTCGGAAGGTGTCGACCCACCGCCGCCACTGGCCATCGATGCCGGATGGCGCCGGCGGCAGCTCAAACGTGAGCGGCTCCCAGTACGCGTTCAGCATCCAGTGCAGGACCGCCCCGAGGCGAGGGGCCCTGGTGGTGGCCGCGATGCTGTGCGACTGCGGACTCCAATCGGGGCTGTCAAGCTTCACGCCGTGCCAGCGCACGCAGGCGTCGCCGAGGAATTCTCCAAGCGTGGCGCCGCAATCCGCGGTGTCGCGGCGAGGATCGGCGCGGGACGCCAGGAAGAGCTTCACGAATCGCCGCAAGCCCGCGTGCTTTTCAACCAGGGACCAGTCGAACCAACTGATTTCGTTGTCCTGGCAGTAGGCATTGTTGTTGCCTTGCTGCGTGCGGCGGACCTCGTCGCCGGCCAGCAGCATCGGAGTGCCGATCGCCAGCAGGTTCAGAGCCAGGAAGTTCTTGACCTGGCGATCGCGGAGCCGCTCGATCTCCGGGTCGCTGCTCGGCCCCTCGACCCCGCAATTCCAACCGTAGTTGTCGTTGGAGCCATCCCGGTTCTGCTCGCCGTTGGCCTCGTTGTGCTTCGCGCTGTATGACACCAGGTCGTTGAGCATGAAGCCGTCGTGGCAGGTGACGAAGTTGACGCTTTGCTCCGGCTCGCGATCCTCGTGGGCATAGAGGTCCGGGCTGGCCAGCAAGCGGCTTGCCAAGGTGGAGACCAGGCCGTCGTCGCCTCGCACGAACCTGCGGACGTCGTCGCGAAACTTGCCGTTCCACTCGCGCCAGGCGTCGCCCACGAAGCTGCCCACCTGGTACAATCCGCCCGCATCCCACGCCTCGGCGATCAGCTTCGTCCCCGCCAGCGTCGGATCGGATTCGATGTCCCAAAGGACCGGTGGGTTGGTCAGCGGCTGTCCCGCCTCGTCGCGGGAGAGGATCGACGCCAGGTCGAAGCGGAAACCGTCGACGTGCATCTCGGCTACCCAATACCGCAGGCTGTCAACGATCATCCTCCGGACCACCGGGTGGTTGGCATTCAGGGTGTTGCCCGTGCCGGTGTAGTTGCAATAGTTCGCGCGGTCGGACTCGAGGATGTAGTAGGCGGAGTTCTCCAGCCCTCGGAAACAGAAGGTCGGCCCTTTCTGATCGCCCTCCGCCGTGTGGTTATAGACGACGTCGAGCAGGACCTCGATCCCCGCCCTGTGCAGGGCCTTGACCATGTCGCGAAACTCGTTGATTGCCTCCAGCGGATCAGGCCGCGAGCTGTAGGCAAGATGCGGGGCAAAGAACGACACCGGGCAGTAGCCCCAGTAATTCGTCAGCCCCGGCGGGCAGTCCTGGGGATCGAACTGGAAGATGGGCAGCAGTTCAACCGCGGTGATCCCGAGGTCTTGCAGATAGGGGATCTTTTCGACCAGGCCGGCATAGGTGCCGCGTTTCTCCGCGGCAACGCCCGAGTTGGGATGGCGCGTGAAACCGGCCAGGTGCATTTCGTAGATTACGGTCCGCGTATAGGACTGCCGGAGCGGCCGGTCCCCTTCCCAATCGTACCCACCGGCGGGCGCGACGACACTCTTCATGGCACAGGCCGCGTTGTCACCGGGCGCGGCAGCGGCGGCCCGATCGTAGCCGGGCGGTACGGCCACGGCGCGGCCGTACGGATCCAGCAGCAGTTTCTGCGGGTCGTACCTCAGACCGCGGGCCGGCTCCAGCGGCCCATGGGCTCGGTACCCATAGAGCTGCCCGGGGCCGACTTGCGGCACATAGGCGTGCCAGTAGTGATACGTGCGGTGCCGCTGCCGATCCAGCGAAATCACCCGCGCCGGCTGCCCTGCGTCGACCGCGTCGAAGAAGAGCAAATCGATTGCCGAGGCGTGTTTCGAGTACAGCGAGAAGTTGACACCACCGGCCGCCACGGTGGCCCCGAGGGGGAAGCTGCTGCCGGAATCGATACCCTGCGTCATGATAGAAACACTCCGTCAGCCGAGCGGCGCCGAAGGAGACCGTCCCCAAAAAAGGGGTTCCCCGGCTGGGGCCGATCATCCTTTTGCCAGGGAGAAAACGGCGGCCTGCCAGGGCCCCATGTCCAGGTACAATCCGTTGGACTCCAGATCGTTGCCATCTCGATCGTAAACTGCGGAGCTCAGTTTATCCAGCAGGCGCCATTGGCTGCCGGCCAGGTCCCGAAACGGGAGCCGCACGCGGCATTGGCTCTGGTGGCGCGCGTAGTTGACCGCCACCAGCATTCGCTCGCCCGCCGGACCTTGCCAGGCAAAAGCCACGAAAGAGTCCCAAGTCCAGTTACCTTCCCAGCCCGGCACGCATTCGGCGAGTTGCCACTTGCCGTTGCGAAACGCCGGCTCGCGGAGCAAGGCGAGCAGGCGGTCGTAAAACTGCTGGAGCTTCGGATCGGCCTGTTCGCTGGGGCCGCGGCCAAGATGAGGCGAAATCCGCTTCTTCCGCCCCTCGAACTGCCCTTGGTGAAAGAACCGCAGGCCGGGCGACAGGAATGTGATCACAGCCGCGGCTTCATGCGCGCCGGGTGCGAACGCGGCCCCCGCCCGAGGCTCGTCATGGTTTTCCAGAAATCGGGCCATCTTGTCCTGATAGTCCAGCCCGGCCCAGAAGTGCTCGCGGACGGGCCGGGCACGGCCTTCGCGCAGGCGGTCGTAGAGCCGTTTATCATACGTGTAATCGAACCCTTGCTGCTGGAGACTCCATTCCAGGTCCCAGTAGACTTCGGCCATGAAACAGAAGCCGGGAACCTGCTCGCGGACCCGCTGCGTCGCCTTCGGCCAGAAAAGCTGGCAGGGGATGCCCCAGGTCCGCTCGAACACGTCCGGCAGCACGAGCATCGCCATGTCGCAGCGGACGCCGTCGCAGTGCCTGGCGATCCTTAAGAGCTCTCCGATCATCGCCTCCTGCGTGGCCGGGTTGCCGTAATTGAGCTGAAGGGTGTCCGGCCAGCCGGGGAAGTACGGATCGCGCCCGTGAGCCAGCAGCAGGTCGCCTCCCTTGCGCTTGACCCAGGTGTAGTTCTGCGGCGCCTGAGCCAGATTCAGCTCCGTGCCGGGGACATAATACTCGGGGTGCTCCTCCACCCAGGGATGATCGAGCGCCGTGTGATTGGGAACGAAGTCCAACAGCAATCGCAGGCCGCGCTTGCGGAGCCGCTGGCGGAGCCGAACCAACGCGGCGTTCCCGCCCAGGCCGTCGTGCACCGTGTAGCCGGCGATCGCAAAACCGGAGCCGGGAATGTCGTCGTCGCACAGGTCGGGCAGCGTCTCCTGGAATTCCTTCCGCCACTCCGGATTGTCTCGCGAGATCCGCTGACCGGCCGGACCGGTCTGCCAGACGCTCAAGAGCCAGACCCAGTCAAAGCCCATCTCCGCGAGTCGGTCCAATTCGGAATCAGGGACGTCGTCCAGCGTCGCCGGCCGGCCCAGCCTCCGCGACAGCTCGGTCAGCCAGACACGGGTGTTGATTTGATAAAGCGAAGGGTAGTTGACCAGTGCCATGTTCGTGTCACCTTATTTGACCGCCTCACGTGCTTGCTTGCTCGGCCGAGTTGCGCGTTCAACCTCCACGGCAGCTTCGGGGTAGCTTTTCTTGCTGCCTTCAAGTGTCCGCTCCGCCGTCATCGTGGCGAACAAGTGCAGCGTCCGGGCGACCACGCCGGTCCATCCCGTCTGGTGGCTGGCGCCGAGGCCCGCCCCGTTGTCGCCGTGGAAATATTCGTAAAATAGCAGGCAGTCGCGCCAGTTCGGGTCGTCCTGGAACTTGCCCGCCCCGCCGTAAACCGGACGCCGGCCATTCTCGTCCTTGAGGAAAATGTTCGCCAGCCGGCGCGAGATCTCCTCGGCCACCTGGTAGAGAGTCATCTGCCGACCTGACCCTGTGGGGCATTCGACCTTGAACTGGTCGCCGTAGTAGCCATAGTACTGGAGCAGCGCCCGGATAATCAGGGCGTTGACGGGCATCCAAATCGGGCCGCGCCAGTTGGAGTTGCCGCCGAACATGCCGGTGTCCGACTCCGCCGGCAGGTAGGAGACGCGGTATTCCTGCCCGCCCACGTGGATGCAGTAGGGATGCTCCGCATGGAAGCGCGAGAGCGACCGCAGTCCGTACGGACTTAGGAATTCGTTTTCGTCGAGCATCTTCGCCAAAACGCGGCGGAGCTTCGTTTCGTCCAGGATGGAAGCCAGCCGCCGGCCGCCCACGCCAGCCTTTTTCGGGTCGTGGATTGCCGCGCAGATCTCGGGGCGGGCGTCGAGAAACGCATTGAGCCGCTCCGCCAGCTCGGGGTACTTCGCCATCACCGCACCGTCAAAAACCGTCGCCGCACACAGGGGCAAGAGGCCCACCATCGAGCGGACCTTGAGCCTCTGTGCCTGCCCGCTGGGCAACCGGAGCACGTCGTAGAAGAAACCGTCCTCCTCGTCCCACATGCTTGTGTCTTGCCCCAGGTGCGACATGGCCGAGGCGATCCAGAGGAAGTGTTCGCTGAACTTCAGCGCCATGTCCCCGTAGTCCGGATCGGTCAGCGCCAGCTCCGTGGCGATTTCCAGCATGTTCTGGCAGAACAGGGCCATCCAGGCGGTGCCGTCGGCCTGCTCGAGATAACCGCCCGTGGGCAACGGAGCGCTGCGGTCGAACACGCCGATGTTGTCCAGCCCCAGGAAGCCTCCCTCGAAGACGTTCCGCCCAGAACGGTCCTTGCGGTTGACCCACCAGGTGAAGTTCAGAAGCAGCTTCTGGAAGCTGCTCTTGAGCCATTCCGTGTCGCCTTCTCCCTTGAGAGCTCTTTCCAGGCGGTAGGTGAAGATCGTGGACCAGGCGTGGACCGGCGGGTTGACATCGCCGAAGTTCCACTCGTAGGCCGGGATCTGCCCGTTGGGGTGCATGTAGCGCTCTTTCAGCATCAGCTTGAGCTGCTTCTTGCCGAAATCCGGATCGACAAGCGTCAGGGCGAGCACGTGGAAAGCCAGGTCCCACGCGGCATACCAGGGATACTCCCACTTGTCCGGCATGGAGATCACGTCGCCGTTGTACATGTGGTGCCAGTGGTCGTTGCGCGGGGCGGCCTTGCGCGTCGCCTTGAAGGGATCGCTTCCGCGCTCTTCGAGCCACTTGTCCAGGTCGTAGTGGTAGAACTGCTTGCTCCACAACATGCCGGCCAGCGCCTGGCGCATCACGTTGGCCTGGTCGGCCGAGAGCGACGGCGGGGTGATCGCGGCATAAAACTCGTCGGCCTCGCGGCGGCGTGCTTCGAGCACCTCGTCGAAATGACTTCCCAGCGGTTCCTTGCCGTTGGTCTGGGCAAGGGCGTCGGGCGCGACGTCCGAGAGCCGCAGCCGGATCGTTCGGCACTCGCCGGCAGCGACCGAGAGCCGATAATGGGCCGCCACTTTCGTTCCGTTCTTCTCCGGATTGACCGCTGCCGCCTGGCCGCCCACGACATAGTCGTTGATGCTGTCCTTGACATAGGGCGTGCGGTTGGGGACTCCAAAGATCCGCTGCGTGTTCGTCTCGTTCTCGGTGAACAACAGCGGCGCGCCGCCTTCACAGTATAGGTAGCGCTGGCCCAAGAGGGGATCGACCGCCTTGACGACGCTCCGCCCCGGTGTGCCGTCGGTTTGAAAAAACGCCGGCCTTTCGGCACTGGCGTGCCAGGACCACTGGTTGCGGAACCAGAGCGTCGGCAGAACGTGCAGCTCGGCCGCTTCCGGGCCGCGGTTGTGGACGCTGATCTGGACGAGGATGTCTTCGGGGGCCTCCTTGGCATACTCCACGAACACGTCGAAGTAGCGATTCTCGTTGAACGCGCCGGTGTCGATCAATTCGTATTCGAACTCGAGCCTGCCCCGGCGGCGGCTGGTGTCGACAAGGTCCGCATACGGGAACGCCGAGTGCGGATACTTGTAGAGATACTTCATGTACGAGTGCGTCGGGGTGCTGTC
>JAMOAF010000363.1 GCA_023621895.1 Planctomycetota bacterium | reverse complement strand
GAAGCGGCGATGGGCATGAAATACGGCGACCCGGAGAATCCGCTCCTTGTCTCCAGCCGTTCGGGCGCCCGTAGCTCGATGCCCGGCATGATGGAAACGGTCTTGAACGTCGGCCTCTGCTCGGCGACGATCCCGGGCCTGATCAAGAAGTCGGGCAACGAGCGATTCGTCTACGACGCCTACCGCCGCCTGATCACCATGTACTCCGACGTGGTGATGGAAAAGGCCGAAGGCATCGAGCCCGCCGAGGGCAAGGGCGTGCGGGTGCAGCTCGAGCATCTGATGGACGCGATGAAGAAGGCCCGCGGCGTGACGGAAGACACCGCCCTGACGGCCGAGGACCTGAAAACCCTCTGCGACCAGTACAAGGCCAAGGTCAAGGAGGTGCTCGGCCGCGAGTTTCCCGACGACGCGATGGAGCAGCTCTGGGGCGCGATCGGCGCGGTGTTCAAGAGTTGGAACGGCAAGCGTGCGGTTTCCTACCGCCGCATCGAGGGCATTCCCGACGACTGGGGCACGGCCGTCAACGTGCAGAGCATGGTCTTCGGAAACATGGGCGACACCTCGGCCACTGGCGTGGCCTTCAGCCGCAACCCGGCCACCGGCGAGAACAAGTTCTACGGCGAGTGGCTGGTCAACGCCCAAGGCGAGGACGTCGTCGCCGGCATTCGCACCCCGAATCCCTTGAACGAAGGGACCAAGAACGACCAGAACCGGCACCTCGCGTCGCTCGAAATCGAGTGGCCCGAGTCGTACCGGGAGCTGGTCGCGATCCGCGACAAGCTCGAGCACCATTACAAAGACATGCAGGACATCGAGTTCACGATCCAGGAGGGCAAGCTCTACATGCTCCAGTGCCGCAACGGCAAGCGGACCGGCACGGCGGCGCTGAACATGGCGATGGAGATGCTCGATGAGGGCCTGATCGACGAGAAGACGGCGGTCACGCGCGTCGCCCCGGCGCAGCTCGATGAACTGCTGCACCCGATTGTGGACCCGGCGGCCGAGAAGAGCGCGAAGCTGTTTGCCAAAGGTCTGCCCGCCGGTCCCGGCGGCGCCTGCGGCGAGATCGTGTTCACCTCCGACGCGGCGGTGGCCGCGGCCAAGGCCGGCAAGAAGTGCATCCTCGTCCGCGAAGAGACCAACCCCGAGGACGTCGAGGGGATGCGGGCGGCCGACGGCATTCTCACCGCCCGCGGCGGCATGACGAGCCACGCGGCGCTGGTCGCCCGCGGCTGGGGCAAGTGCTGCATCGTCGGCGCCGGCGAGCTGAAGATCAGCGTCTCCGCCGGCACGATGACCGCCGGCGGCAAGTCGCTCAAGGCCGGCGACGTGATCACGCTCAATGGGACCCGCGGCATGGTCTACCAGGGCCCGGTGAAGATGATGGACGCCTCGGAGAACCCGCGATTCCAGGAGTTCATGAAGCACGTGGACAAGTTCCGCACGATGGGCGTGCGCACCAATGCCGACACGCCGCAAGACGCGCGGATCGCCCGCGAGTTCGGCGCCGAGGGCATCGGGCTGTTCCGCACCGAGCACATGTTCTACGGCGCCGGATCGGAAGCGGCCCTGTTCATCCTGCGGAAGATGATCCACGCCGGCAACGAGGAAGAGTGTAACGCGGCAATCGACGAGCTGGCCCCGTTCGTAAGAAGCTGGCCGAAGCCCTCAAGTGCACCGTCGAGGAAGTCAAGCAGCGCGGCCAGGGCCTGCACGAAGTCAACCCGATGATGGGCCACCGCGGCGTCCGCCTCGGCATCACCCACATGCACCTGACCGAGATGCAGATCCGCGCGATCCTCGAAGCGGCCGCCGAATTGAAGAAGGCCGGCAAGAACCCCAAGCCGGAGGTCATGGTCCCCGTGACCTGCACCGTCAAGGAACTCGACTTCGTCAAGCCGATCTTCGACAAAGTCCGGGCGGAAACCGGCTTCGACTGCCTCTACGGCACGATGATCGAGATTCCCCGCGCGGCCCTGCTCTCGGACCAGATGGCCAAGACCGCCGAGTTCTTCTCGTTCGGCACCAACGACCTCTCGCAGATGGGCTTCGGCTTCAGCCGCGACGACATCGGCGGATTCCTCCAGCACTACCTGGACGACGGCATCCTCGACGCCGATCCGTTCCAGACGATCGACCAGGAGGGCGTCGGGCAGCTCATCCAGATGTCGGTGGAGAAAGGCCGCGCGACGCGGCCCGACCTGAAGATCGGCATCTGCGGCGAACAGGGGGGCGATCCGGCCTCGGTCGATTTCTGCTTCCGCTGCGGGCTGAACTACGTGAGCTGCTCCCCCTACCGCGTCCCGATCGCGCGGTTGGCCGCGGCCCAAGCGGCGATCAAGGCGAAGAAGTAGGCGGATTGCCGCTCATTCAGGGACTGGTCCGTGTTTCGGCCGATTGGCCTCCATGATTTCGCACTTTCTCCCCGCAAACACGGACCGGTCCCCTTTCAACGCCTCGGTTACGGACGCCAGGGTGATCAGCAGACCGCCCCGGCCACCATCCGCAGCGCGGCCATCGTGGCCAGGGCAAGGACCAACGGATCGAAAAGCCACTGGGGAATCATCCGGAAGAGCCGCCTGCCCACCAGCGCGCCAAGCACGAGGAAGGCGACCATCAACAGGCTGAAGCGGAGCGTTTCCGCGGTCAACATGCCCATCCCGGCAACGACCGGCAGCTTGGAAAGGTTGACGATCAGGAAGAACCAGGACCAGGTTCCCATGAACTCATTCTTGACCATCCCGTGGCTGATCAGGTAGATGCTCATCACCGGGCCGGCGGCGTTGCCCACGACGGTGCCGAATCCGGCGGCGATGCCCATCGTGGCAATGAACCACTTCTGGTGCTGAATTGCCACCCATCCGAATCGCTGGCGGGCGGCTTCCACCAGCATCAAAGCCAGGACCAGGAGGCCCAGAACGAGCTTGAACTGCTGGTCATCGACCTTCAAGAGAACATAAACGCCGGGAACCATTCCCACGAGCACATAGGGGAACAGGCCGAACAGGCGGTTCCACTGCGTGTGCTGGCCGTAGGTGCCGACGGCCAGGACGTCGCCCACCAGGAGGATCGGCAGGATCGCCCCGACCGAAAGCTTCTCATTGCCCGGGAAGGCCTCGGCCATCAGCAGGATCGCGGGGATCGACACGCCCGGCACGCCGGTCTTGGAAAGGCCAATCAGAACGGCGGCCAGGGCGCCAAGCGTGAACGGGGCGAGCTGGTAGGGCATGGGGTTGGGCCTAATGGCCGGCCATCGCCTCGATCAGAATCTTCGCCGTGCTCTCGCGCATGATTCGCGGATCGACGGTCTTGCCATCCTGGAGCGTGGCGCGGACCTGCTTGCCGGAGATGAACACCGGCTTCTCGCCGGCGTGATTCTCCATCAAATCAACGCGGCCGACCGATTCGTAGTAGGCGGCGAAACCGACCTTCAACGGCTTGATCCGCAGATCGCCGCGGAGCTTGTTGAAAATCTCCTGGGCGTCGAAATCGCCCCAGATGGGCGAGCCGTCGTGGTAGGGGGCGTCGGCATGTTTGCGGCCGATGATGATGTCGGTGAAGCCGAAGTTCTGGCGGTAGATGGCGTGCATCACGGCCTCCTTGGGCCCCCCGTAAAACATCTTGATGTCGAGCCCAAGCAGAATCACCCGGTCGGAAACCTGCTCGCCGCGGGGCCCCCACAATTGCGGGTCGCTGTCGCCGTCGCCGAGCCCGCGCTGGTCGATCAGGGCCTCGTAGGTCTTCATTCGCACGTCGGCGTGGACGTCGTCGCCCTTGGTCTCGCCGATCAGGGGATTGAGGCAGGCGCCGGCGTCGTGGCCGGCCCGAAGCAGGGTCTCCAGCCCGTAAACCAGCGCGTACTCGTGCGCCCGGTGCAGGGGATTGCGGGTCTGGAAGGCGACGACCCTCTGCCAGCCTTTTTCCGCCAGCAGCTCCCTGACCTGGCGCGGCGAGAGCACGTACTTGCCGAAGGCCGGGTGTTTCGGCTGGGGAAGGACGTGGATCAAGCCGCCAATCAGGTGCGTCTTGTCCGCATCGCCAACCAGCACCATGTCAGCCCCGGGGTGGTCGGTCCGTTCGGTCAGGTAGACCTTCGAAAGATACTTTTCCTTGTTCCAAGAGAAGATGTCGCTGATCTCGAGGGTGCCGACGATTTCATTCTTCGAGTTGGTCAGCGCCACCGTCTGGCCGGGAGACAGCCTGCCGGCCATCGCCGGCGTGATCGGCAGCGATAGCGGGATCGTCCATGCATACTTCTTGCCGCGGAAGTGAATCACCGATTCTTCGAGAACCCGATCGAAAGTGGCCGAATCCATCGGGCCGGTCAACGGACTCAATGCTCCGTCGCCCCAGCGATAGACCGTCGAAAGGTCGGCGTCGGAGACCGGCACGCGGGTCAGCCTCGCGGCGGCGGCTATGAAATCGCTCACCCCTTCCTCGTCGACGGTGCGGCAAACCGGCTCGCTCAAGCCGCCGTGGGGGGCAATCAGATCGGCCATGGATGATTTCCTTGCTCACTCGGGTCAGGGACTAACGTTCGCGGACGAGAACCAAATCCTCCAGTATAGGTTCAGGCCGCTGCGGTCGCAACGGCAGTCGCGACCGCGCGGCCGTCCGGCGACGAGCCGGCGCTCGGCGGCTATTGGTTTCGCCAGAACGACGGGACGAAAAGGGCCAGAACCACGAAGATCTCCAGCCGGCCAATCATCATCAGCCAGGTGAACAGCAGCTTCGAGGGGGCGGAAAAACTGCCGAAGTTCTGCCGCGCGCCGACCACGCCCAGGCCAGGGCCGACGTTGTTCATCGTCGTAGCCACGCAGCTTATGCTATCGATCATTTTGTGCTCGACATTGTGATTGGCCCAAGTCGTCACCGGCTCGACTCCGAGGACGAACAACCAGCTTGCCACGAAAATCACCCCCACCAGGCCGAAGTAAACAAGGATGTTCTTGCGCAGCGATTGATCCTCGACCGGTTCGCCGCCAAGCCGCAAGGGGCGGACGACTCGCGGATGGAAGGCCTGCTCCAGCTCCAGGCGGAGGATTCTGACGAAAAGCAGGTGGCGGATGACCTTGATGCCGCCGCCGGTGCTCCCAGCGCATCCGCCCACGAACATCAACACGAGCAGGACTCCGCAGGACAGCGCGTTCCACTTTTCAAATTCGTCGACGCAGAACCCGGTCGTGGTCATGATCGAGACGACTTGGAACAGCGAGCAGCGCAGGCCGCGAATGACCGGATAGGGTCCGTCGGCCGAACCGGGACCCTCGATCGCGACCTCCGAGGTGCCGTAGCGGTCGAAATCGCCGTGCACCAATCCGGCGATCAGGACCAGCAGGGTCGCCCCGGCGAGGATCGCCAGGTAAGTCCGCCATTCGACATCGCGGAAGAGTTTTTCCGGCTTGCGGACGAGCAGCCAATAAAGCAGCATGAAGTTGGTGCCGGCCACGATCATGAACACGACGAGCGTGATCTCGATCAACACGCTGTTAAGACTCGGATCGGTGGCGAAGTGGCCGACGCTGGCGTTGTAGGTGCTGAACCCGCCGGTGGCGATCGCCCCGAACGCATGGCAGATCGCGTCGAACAGCGGAACGCGCAGCATCCAGAGCGCCAGAATCAGGGCGGCGTTCAGCCCGTTGTAGATCAGGAACAGGACCCAGGCCGTGTGCTGCGTCCGCGCCTGGGGGCTGGAATGGCTCGGTCCCGGCATCTCGGCGCGCATCAGCGCCTTGCCCGCCGAGCCCTGGCCAAGGATCGCCACGAACAGCACGATGATTCCCAGGCCGCCCAGGTAATGCGTGCTCGATCGCCAGAAGAGGATGCAGCGGGGGACCATCGCGGGGTCTTCGATCTCCGCGAGCACCGTCGCCCCGGTGGTGCTGAAACCGGACTGCGACTCGAACATCGCGTCCACCAGGCTCATCGGCGTACGCGGGGCGCGGAGCGTGCCGCTGAACCAGTAGGGCAGCCCGCCGAGCACGGTCGCCATGATCCAGCTCAGGGCAACGACGGCCATCGCTTCCTTGCGGAACAGTTGTCCCCGGGCGTCGCGGCCGAGACGCCGCAACGACATGCCCACGGCCAGACACGCGGCAATCGCGCCGGCCAATCCGGCCAGGCCGCGGCGCTCGCTGGCCATCCTCCAATCCCCTTCAACGAGCGCCCAGGGAAGGCTGAAAGCCATCGCGGCGCCGATCAGGATGGCGATCAGGCCGAGCAATTTGCACAGCAGGCGGAGATTCATGGGTGCTAGGAAGCGCGGCCGTTTGTCTGGAACAGGGCCAGGACGCCGCCGACGGACTCATCGCCGGCAAAAACGATCGCCGTGTCGCCCGGTTTCAGCCGATCGTCGGCGCCCGGGACGCGCACATAACTCTCGTGAATCACCGCGGCAACCAGGCACTGCGGCGGCATGTCGACGTTGGCCAGAACGTGTTCGGTGACAGGCGCCCCCTCGACGACCTCGACCTCGAGAATCTCGATTCCTCCGCCCGACAGCAGCGCATTGCGAAAGATTACCGGACCGGTGTTCACGAAGCCGAGAATCTGCCTTGCCACGACCTCGCGCGGGCTGACCGTCTCGTCAATGCCGAGCTTGCCGACGACGTTCGCATAGTCGGGGCGGCCGACCAGGGCCGCGGTCGTTTTCGCGCCGAGTTCCCGGGCTTCGACGCAGGCCATGATGTTGTTCTCGTCGTCGCCGGTACAGGCAACGAACACGTCGGCGCTGCCGACGCGCTCCTCTTCCAGGTCGGCGCGCCGCCGGACGTCGCAATGCACGACGGTCGTCTGCCTCAAGTGCGAGGCGAGGAAGTCGCACCGCCGGCGATCCGCCTCGATGAGCACGATCGCGAATCGCGACCCTTCCAGGACCCGCGCCAGGTGATAACCGGTCTCGCCGCCGCCGGCGATCACGATTCCGCGTTTCTGGGGCGTTTCGATGTCGAACCGCGACTTCACGTCGTCGATGTCCTCCCGCGCGCCGATCAAGGTCACGCGATCCCCGACGATCACCTTTTCGCCGGCATCGGCGATCATCAGCTTGCCGCCGCGGAGGATGGAGCCGACGCGGACCGCTTTGGGAAGCTTCAATTCTCTGAGCGGAACGCCGACCGCCGCGGTCGCCTTGGCCACCGCCAACTCCTGCATTTCCAGATTTCCGTGAGCGAAGTTCTCGATGGCCAGCGAACCGGCCTCGCGGATTTTGCGGGCCAACGCCATCGCTGAGAGATGCTCCAGGCTCAGCAGGCGGTCGATCTTGAAGTGGCGTTGGTAATCGAACGTGCTCAGATCGCGGAAAACCGGGGCGTAGACTCGGGCAACGGCGCGCC
>JAMOAF010000594.1 GCA_023621895.1 Planctomycetota bacterium | reverse complement strand
TCGCCGCGGCCTCGCTGGCGCCGATCAGGCTATCGTCGGCCGTGATCGAATAGCCGGCCGGCGCGGTCGTGTCGAGTGTTGTGGTTGCCGTAACCGCGCTGCCGGTGTTGCCGGTCGTGTCGGTCAGGGTGACGCTGAAGGTGAGTGTTCCGTCCGGGAGCGAGGAGACGTCGATGCCGGTGACCTGCTCGGTTGCCGAGGCGATCGTTCCGCTGCCGCTCACGGGCGTTCCGCCGGCATCGCTGGTGATCGTGTAACTGTACGTTGCGCCGACTTCCGCGCCGGCAAAGGTGAAACCGGTTGCCACGGCCTCGATTGCATTGACGAGGCTGTCGTTGGCCGTGATCGTGTAGCCTAGCGGGGCGCTGTCGAACGTGGCGGTTGCCGTAGCCGCGCTGCCGGTGTTGCCGGCCGTGTCGGTCAGTGTGACGCTGAAGGTGAGTGTCCCGTCCGGGAGCGAGGAGACGTCGATGCCGGTGACCTGCTCGGTTGCCGAGGCGATCGTTCCGCTGCCGCTCACGGGCGTTCCGCCGGCATCGCTGGTGATCGTGTAGCTGTAGGTTGCGCCGATTTCGGCGCCGGCAAACGTGAAACTGGCCGCCGCAGCCTCGTTGCCGCCGATCAGGCTATCGTCGGCCGTGATCGAATAGCCGGCCGGCGCGGTCTTGTCGAGCGTGGCGGTGGCCGTCACAACGTTGCCGGTGTTGCCGCTCGTGTCGGTGAGGGTCGCGCTGTAGGTGAGTGTTCCGTCCGGGAGCGAGGAGACGTCGATGCCGGTGACCTGCTCGGTTGCCGAAGAGACCGTTCCGCTGCCCGAAATCACGGCGCTGCCGCCGCTGCTGGTGACGGTGTAGCTATAGGTTGCGCCGACTTCCGCGCCGGCAAACTTGAAACCGGTTGCCACGGCCTCGATTGCATTGACGAGGCTGTCGTTGGCCGTGATCGTGTAGCCTAGCGGGGCGCTGTCGAGCGTGGCGGTTGCCGTTGCCGCGCTACCGGTGTTGCCGGCCAGGTCGGTCAGTGTCACGCTGTAGGTGAGTGTTCCGCCGGCGAGCGAGGAAACGTTGATGCCGGTGACCCGCTGAGTTGCGGAGGAGATCGTTCCGCTGCCGCTCACGGGCGTTCCGCCGCCGCTGCTGGTGACCGTAAAGTTGTACACCGTGCCGACTTCCGCCCCGGCGAAGGTGAAACTGGTCGCCGCGGCCTCGCTGGCGCTAATCGTGCTGTCGTCGGCGGTGATCGAGTAGCCGGTCGGCGCGGTCTTGTCGAGTGTCGCCGTGGCCGTTGCCGCGCTGCCGGTGTTGCCGGCCGGATCGATGAGAACGACGCTATAGGTGAGCGTTCCGTTGGCGAGGGACGAGACATTGATGCCGGTAACCTGCTGGGTTGCCGAGGAGACGGTGCCGGTACCGGTCACGGCCGTTCCGCCGCCGCTGCTGGTGACGGTGTATTTGTAGGTCGCGCCGACCTGCGCGCCCGCAAACGTGAACCGGGTGGAAGTTGCCTCGCTGGCGCTGACCAGGCTGTCGCCGGCGGTGATCGTGTAGCCGGCCGGCGCGGTCTTGTCCAGGGTTGCGGTGGCGGTCGCCGCGCTGCCGGTGTTGCCGCTCTTGTCAGTCAGCGTGACGCTGTAGGTGAGCGTTCCGTCGGCGAGGGACGAGACATTGATGCCGGTAACCTGCTGGGTTGCCGAGGAGACAGTGCCGGTACCGGTCACGGCCGTTCCGCCGCCGCTGCTGGTGACAGTGTATTTGTAGGTCGCGCCGACCTGCGCGCCGGCGAACGTGAAGCGGGTCGAGGTTGCCTCGCTGGCGCTGACCAGGCTGTCGCCGACGGTGATCGAGTAGCCGGCCGGCGCGGTGGCGACCGCGACCGTGGCGATCGCCGGCGCGCTGTCGGTGATGCCGTCGTTGACCACGACCTCGATCGTACGGTTTCCGGTCCGGGGCGAGGAGGCCGTGTTGCTGTATTTGACGGTCTTCAGCACCGCTTGATAGTCGGCCAGATTGGCCGCGCCGGTGATCGTCAGGACTCCGCCACTATAAGTGGAAACCAGCGAAGTACCCGACGTGTTGGCCGCGAGCACTTCCGCGTCGCCGTCTTGGCGATTGGTGATCGTGACCGTCATCGATGCCAGCACCGTGCTGTCGGCATCGGTGATCGTGGCGTCCGAGGCGGCGATGGCGACCGCCGCGCCCCCCGCCGGATATGTTGTGGTGCGGCCGGTTCCCGCGACGGAGGCGGCCAGATCGACCACGGGCGCGGCATTCAGTTGCGGGATGATCTGGGAGGCCGAGTCGGAGGAAGCCAGGAAGAACCGCAAGAGGCCGACACCCGCGCGCAGCCCGCGTTCGCCGAAGTTGTACTCGCTGCCGCTTTCGCCCGCGGCGAGCACGACCTCGAACGAGTCTTCGCCAACCGTCCCCCTGGCCGTGCCGCCGACGGTTCCCAGGCTGTCGATGCCGTCGAGGAACTTGGCCGGCCCGTCCTCCTTGATGCGGTAAGTTCCCGCGGCAAGGCCCGTGAACGAGTACGATCCGTCCGAGCCGGTCAGAACGGGCGACTTCCCGGCCACCTCCGTCCAGGCGCCGTCGGTCCCCTTTTTCAGCAGCCGGACCGCCACGCCCGCAAGGCCCAGGTGCGCCTGGCCGTCGGATCGCGTCCGCAGACCGTCGTTGTTGTTGTCGATGTAGACGAAACCGGAGAGACTCGCGGCGCCGACCGACAGCGACGCCGTGTCGGTGGCGGTGCTGAAGGCCGCCGCGCCGCCGTTGGGGGTCGTGGCGACCTTGCTGCCGCTCGTCCCAGTGGTCGTATCCCAGGCGCGGTACGTGATCGTGGCCGTCTCGCTGCTCGATGCGCTCGGCGTGTAGCGGAGCGTGGCGCCGGCGGGCAGGAGCAGCGCCGAGCTGGCCGAGACCGTCCCCACGGACGTAAAGGTCGAGCCGTCCGTCGAGTAGGCCCAGGTCCCGCCGCCGGTCGTAGCGGTCAAAGCGATACCGCCCACGACGGCGCCGGTGTCCGCATCGGTAATCGTCGTCGTTCCCGTGCCGCCGTTGATGAATGCCGAGAGGGCGATCGTCTTGGCGGCGCCTGGAGCCGTGGTTCCCAGCGAGGGGCTGGCGCCGGTGAGCACCGGCGCGTCGTTAACGCTGGTCACGGTCAGGGAAGCGGTGTCGGTTGCGGTGCTGAAAGCCGTGGCGCCGCCGCTGGCGGTGGTGTCCACCTTGGCGCCGCTTACGCCGCTGGTCGCATCCCAGGCGCGGTACGTGATCCGGGCTGTTTCGCCATTCTTGCCGTCGGGCGTGTAGCGGAGCGTGGCGCCGGCCGGAACGAGCAGCGCCGAGTTGGGCGACACCGTGCCGATTGCTGTGTAGGTCGAGCCGTCGGTCGAAAAGGCCCAGGTTCCATTGCCGGTGGCGGCGGTCAGGGCGATGCCGCCGAGCACGGCGTCTCCATCGGCATCGGTAATCGTCGTCGTTCCGGCCCCGCCGTTGATAAACGTCGAGAGGGCGATCGTTTTGGCGGTGTTTTCGTCGGTGGTTCCCAATGAAGGGGCAGCCGGTGTGAGGACCGGAGCGGCCGTGTTGGCCCCCGCCACGCTGATCGTGTAGCTCTTGCTGGCGGTGTTGCCCGCCGCGTCGGTGGCCGCGAGCGTCACCTCGACGGTCGCCTCCTCCCCTTCGGCCGGCGTCCACTTGATCAAGCCCGTGCTTGCGCCGATCATCATCCCGGTCGGCGCCTCGGTCAACGCGTAGGCGAGCGGAGCGGCCGCGCTGGCCGCGGTCGTCACCTGGCAGGTGTATTCAACACCCTCCCGGGCGGTCGTGACCGGCGTGAAGTTGAATTCCGGGCCGGCGGTTGCGATCTCGATCGAAAGGGCCGCCGATGCCTCGCTCGCCAGGTCCACCGTGGTGCTCAAGTTGCCGACGCTGACCTGCTGGTCTTCCAAGGTCTGCTTTGCCGTAATTGCGACTTCGCCGTTGGCAAGCGTTACCGTACCGTTGGTAGTAATGACGACGGTTGTGCCGGAGGCCGTCGCGCTGCCGATCAACACCCCGTCGGCGAACAGCTCGACCGTCGCGCCCGACGTGACGCCGCTGACTTCGAACTGGAGCGTCTTTCCCGCCGTGTTGTTGAGATTCGTAAGGTTGTCGGAGTTGCTCGCGCCGGTATCGTAAGCGGGCAAGAGATCGATGCCGGTGGGCGCGGCGGGGCTGATGTAGACGGGCACCAACTGCGTGTCCGGGGCGGTGCTGGCCGTGCTGGCACTCGCCACGCCGAGCTTGATGCTGTAGACGCCCGACGCGCCGGCCGAGGGCGTCAGCGTCGCCACGCCCGTGGAACTGTTGACCGAGAGCGCCAGTTTTGAATTTGCCGGGCTGACGCTGCCGGAGTAGGTGAGCGTGAGTCCATCTACGTTGACCGCCGGAATGGTGAAGGTGACCGGCGTGCCCGCGGTCGTCTCGATCGGGTCGATGTCGCCGAGGTACGGTGGCTCCACCGTGTTGTCTGCCGCCACGGTCACTTGAAACGTCCGCGTGGCCGTATCGCCGGTGACGTTGTCGGTGGCGGTGACGGTCACTTCGGCCGTGCCGGTGGTGCCGTTCGGCGCCGCAAGGCGCAAGACCCCATTCTGGGTATCGTTGAAGGCCGTGACGCTGGTCATCGTCACGGTATTCAGCGGTTTGTCGTTCGAGCCGGTCTCGACCGCCTCGATGCTTTCCAGAACGTCGCCGCCTTCGGTCAAGAAGCCGAAGATCGTGTAGCGAAAATCGAGCCACCGGGTGGGCACGGTGGTGATGAAGAATTGAGAGCCGTTGGTGTCGGAGCCGCTGTTGGCCATCGCCAGCACACCGGCGCTGGTGAACTGGAGGGAGGGATCGAACTGGTCGTCAAACTCGAATCCGGGACCGCCGCTGCCGTCTCCATTGGGGTCGCCGCCCTGAATCATGAAATTGGAGATCACGCGGTGGAACGTCAGGCCGTCGTAGAACCCCTCGTCCACGAGGCTGGTGATCTTACCGACCGTCTCCGGCACAAGGTCCTCGAACAATTCCAGGACCATCGTCCCGTTGGTAATCCCGTCGGCCGCGTCGTTGACCACGATCCGCACGCTCGGGTTGCCCGTGGGAATCGCCGCGGCGAGCTGCGGGTTGGTCACTGAAGCGTTGGCCAGGTTGGCGTCGCTGACGGCCACCGTGTAGACAAGGTCGTGCCCCGCGCTCTCAACGCCGTTGAGGGCGATGTGGAGCGGGGCGCCGGCCAAGACGGTCTGGTCGGCGATTGCTGGAAACGTGATCGCCAGCAATTGGCGGGATTCGAGCGTCTCGAAGCTCGGACGGCGATAGCGATAGCCGCCTGGACGTGAGCGGAGGCGATCCCAGAAACGGCGAATGGTTCTTCTCTGCGAGCGTTGGTCAAACATGGCGGCCAGACAGGGTTTGGGGGTGAAAAGCGCAAGCTGCGAGACACGCCGGGCGAGTCCCCTAGCTTGTTAGGGCAAGAATGAACTAGAAATGTCACACATTCTTCCCAGACTTTGCCAATTCTCTAGTATACCATGTCGGCAAGTAGTGGGGCACGCGCTGAGCGGCTGCGGGAAGGATTGGCTGATTCCTTGCCGACCGGGTACGCTCGATTGCCCTCGAACGGCCCAGATGTCGATGAAGCCACGGGAGTCAACCTCGAATT
>JAMOAF010000221.1 GCA_023621895.1 Planctomycetota bacterium | reverse complement strand
TCTCGTAGGCCGCGGCCGAAGAGGAGTCCCGCTGCCAGAGTTTCTGCCTCGCCACGACCGCCTCCGCCGTCTTTCGGTCGAGGTAGCGGTGGGCTTCATCGACGATCCGCACCGAGAGGTCGTCGGTCCAGTCGAGCAGCACGGTGCCGGCCAACGGGGTGGGCTCGGAACGAGCGGCCGCGGCCATCAGCCGCCCGGTTGCCAGAGAAACAATCGCCACGGCGCAAAGCGCAACAGATCGTCTCATGGTATTCCCCTTGCACTTTCGAGGGTGAGATTCGGTCTCTTGAAACGAGCGCGGAGCGGCAAGGCTCAAGGCTCAAGGTTCAATGTTCAAGGTCCAATGTTCAATGTTCAATGTTCAATGTTCAATGGCCAATGGCCAATGGCCAATGGCCAAGGCTGAGCAAGACTCGGCCTCCGGCATGGAGCAGTGAATATCAAACCTTGAACCTTGAACCTTGGGCCTTGAACCTTGGGCCTTGAACCTTGGACATTGGGCCTTGAACCTTGGACCTTGCCCTCCACGCCACGATTCCGCCGCCATTATTCCCTCCGCACCAGCAACTTTCAATCGCGCCCGGAGGGAGCGATTGACACGCCCCTCGCCGACAATAGGACTCAGCGTGTAAGCCGGCTCATTCATGAGCCGATCCCTGACCCGAATTGCAAGCGAGGGCGGCTGACCCGAGTTGCCCTGGCTTACGCTTCGGGTTTCCACCAAGAGGGGCCACCCATCGATTGTCCTTCCCGCGGTTCCAGAGACCCGCCCCGGCAAGTTTCGCGGCGTCGCGAGAGAGAGTATCCTGGAAGCGTCCAATGCTTACTGGTGAATTGCGGAGGTGACCGATGGAAAACTACGGTAAACGGACTCTCAAGACAGTGCCGCAGCGGCTCACTGCCGCGATGATTGCCGCGGCGGCGGTTCTGACCGGGCTTGTTGCCCTTCCCGCCGCCAGGGCCGCTGAACCGGTGGACCTCTGGAAACGGGCGCTCGACAGGCAGCCGATCCATCGCTTCTCCACGCTGATCACCGCCAGCCAGGTCCGCGACCTGCTGGCAACCGACGCGGGGATCGACGCGGCCATCGAGTGGTGCAAGGCCACCGGCGTCACCAAGGTCTACATCGAGACCTTCCGCAGCAAGTACATGGCCCCCAAGGAGACCCTCGAACACGCCAAGAAGCGGTTTCTCGCGGCCGGCTTCCAAGTCTCCGGCTGCGTGACGACCACGATCGTCGGCAAGCGATCGACCGGCTGGGACCTGATCTCCTGCTACACCGACCAGCCGACCCAGGAGCGGCTCCAGGCGATCTTCGAGTTTACCGCGGGCCTCTTCGACGAGATCATGATTGACGACTTCTGGTTCACTGACTGCGCCTGCCCGGTGTGCGAGGCCGGCCGGCGAGCAAAAACGGTCAAGGTCGGGTCGGCCTCTTATCCGGTCTCCGGCGACACGTGGGAAGATTATCGCTGCGAGCTGATGGTGCAGGTCTCGCGCGACCGGATTCTCGGGCCCGCCCGCAAGGTCAATCCCAACGTGAAGCTGATCATCAAGTACCCGCAGTGGTACGACAACTTCCACGAGCGGGGCTACGAAGTGATTCGCCAGACCGCCGACTTCGACTGGATCTGGGTCGGCACGGAGACGCGCGATTACAGCGACAAGCGATGGGGCGGCACGCCGCAGTACGAGGCCTACTTCATCATGCGGTGGCTGGGCGGGATCGGCGGCAAGAAATGCGGCGGTGGCTGGTTCGACCCCTACGGCACCACCGAGGCGACCTACCTCGAGCAGGCCCGGCAGACAATCCTCGCCGGCGCGCGCGAGTCGGTCCTCTTCTGTTACGGCTCACTGCTGGAAAACACCGGGCCGGACAACGTGAACGCGCTGCGGGCGAACATCCCCGAACTGCTCGATGTGGCCGCGGAAGTCCGCCGCCGCGAGGCCGTCGGAGTGGCCGCCTACAAGCCGCCAAACAGCCATCCGGAGGAAGAGCCCCGCGTGTTTGATTTCGTTGGCATGGCGGGCGTGCCCCTGGCGCCCTGCCACGTGTTTCCCGCGGACGCCCCGGCCGCGCTGTTCTCGATCCACGCCCTCAAGGACCCCGAACTGGTCGAAAAGCTGAAGGCCTTTATCGGCTCCGGCAAGCCCGTGCTCGTTACCGATGGGCTGGCCAAGCGACTCGAAGGCCGGCTCCCGCTCGCCGCGGCCAACGTGCAAATCCTGCCGGTCAACGGCGCGCCGAAATCGCTCCTGGAGCTTTCGCAGGAATCGCTCGACGCGATCCGCCGCCCGATCCTCAAATCGCTCGGCCGCTCACTCGAAGCGCCCTGCCGGGTGGCCCTCTATCTGTTCAGTGACGGAAGCTGGGTGATCGAGAACTTCAACGATCGGCCGGTGACGGTAAAACTCGACGGCCAGACGTTAAACGTCGGACCGCGCGGCTGGATTTACCAGTGGCGTTGATCGACGACTATTGCCGCTCGGGATTCGGCCCGGCGGCGAGCCCCGTGCGGGAGTATTTCTCGACAAGGACTATTGGCTGATGCGCGAGATTTTCGAAAACGACCCGCTGGCGGTGAACGTGGCCTACGTGGCCTGGGGCGGCGGCGGCCTATGGAAGCGGCTGGGATGGAGTTGGGAGGAAGAACACCAGGCCGGCACGGACCCCTAAATCGACCTGCGTGATTCGTGGAAAAAGCGGCTGCTATTCAGATAGCCGCGTGGACTTGCCCCGCGTTTCGTTACGTACGGGCTGTGCCGCAGCCCAGGCCCTTCGTGAAGGCAAAAACCCCTGGATGTCCGGCCCCAGGGGCCCGGGGGGGCCGATGCTCATCATGCCGGCCCACGATATACTGAACCGAACCGCCAGAACGCCAGCCCGGGCCCCGGCTTGACGGCCCGAACAGAAAGGACTTCCTGCATGCTTTTTTCCGAACGCGTGTTTTGCGGCCACATGAGTCTGGATGATGCCGGCCGCACCGTGCTTCTTGCCGGATGGGTCGATGCCTTTCGCGATCACGGCGGTTTGATGTTCGTGCATCTGCGCGACCGCAGCGGCATCGTGCAGATCGTTTTCAGCCCGGAAATCGCGCCAGCCGATGCCTGCCAACGGGCGGCCGCGCTGCACGCCGAATATTGCATCGCGGTCAGGGGCGAAGTCCGAAAGCGGCTTGCGGGCACGGAAAACCCCAACATCGAAACGGGAAGCATTGAAGTCCTCGTCACCGAGCTGACCGTGCTGTCCGAATCCGACTCGCTGCCGTTCGCCGTTTCCGCCAAGGCGATGGTCGCGGGCGCCGCGCCTACCGCCGCGGACAACGTGGCCGAGGAGCTGCGGCTCCAGTACCGCTATCTGGACCTTCGCCGCCCCTCGATTCGGGACAACCTGATTCTCCGGCACCGCATCTTTCAGTGCGTCCGCGAGTTTCTCGATTCGCGCGGATTTCTGGAAATCGAAACCCCGGTGCTGACGGTCAGCACGCCCGAAGGAGCGCGCGATTACCTGGTGCCCAGCCGCGTCCATCCGCAGAGTTTCTACGCCCTGCCCCAGTCGCCGCAGATCTTCAAGCAGTTGCTGATGATCGGCGGCATGGAGCGCTACTTCCAACTGGCCCGCTGCTTCCGCGATGAAGACCTCCGCCCCAATCGGCAGCCGGAATTCACCCAGCTCGACATCGAGGCATCGTTCATTGACGAAGAGTTCTTCTATGAACTGATCGAAGAGCTTGCCGTCAAGATGTTCGCCATCGGGGGCATTGCGCTCCCCCGGCCTTTCGCCCGCATGACCTACGCGGAGGCGATCGACACGACCGGAACGGATCGTCCTGATCTGCGCTTCGGTCTGCGGTTTGTCGACGTGACGGATGTCTTCTCCCAGACCAATTATTCGATCTTTCGCCAGGTTCTGAACCGCGGCGGCTGCATCAAGGGCATCAACATCAAAGGCCAGTCCGGCAAGCTCAGCAAGAATGTGCTGCAAAATGAATACGCCAAGGAAATCGTCCCCTCCTTTGGCGCCAAGGGCATGACTTGGATGCGCGCCGAGGGCGGGAGCCTGGAATCCAACATCGTCCAGTTCTTCAGCCGGCGGGAACTCGACCAGTTGCGCGAGAAACTCGACGTTGCCGACGGCGACGTCTTGATCATGATCGCCGATCCCTCGCGCGCGGTTGTCACCTCGGCGCTCGGCCAGTTGCGCCTGCACCTGGCCAATCGTCTCGGGTTGATTCCCGCCGGCAGCTATTGCCCGCTCTGGGTTACGGACTTTCCGCTGTTTGAAGCGACCGAGGAAGGCGGCGTCACCTCGAGCCACCATCCGTTCACCGCGCCGAACCGCACCGACTTCGACCCGGAAAACAGGGAGGAACTGCTCAAGCTGCGCTCGCGAGCCTACGACCTGGTCGTCAACGGCGAAGAGCTCGGCGGTGGCAGCATCCGCATCAACAACCGCCAGGTGCAGCGCAAAATCTTCGCCGCCCTCGGGCTGACCGAAGAGGAAACGAAGCAAAAATTCGGCTTCTTCCTCCGGGCGTTCGATTTCGGCGCGCCGCCGCACGGCGGCCTGGCCCTGGGAATGGACCGCGCCGTGTCGATGATCCTGCAAACCCCGTCGATCCGCGAGGTGATCGCCTTTCCCAAGAACCGCAGCGCCGCTTGCCCCCTGACCGGCGCGCCCTCCACGGTGAGCCGCGAACAACTGGCCGAGCTCGGGCTGCTGAACCTGGGCGGGCCGGAGGCCCTGCCCGGGGCAGCGCTCCAGGAAAACAGGCTCGATCACCTGTCCTGGGTATCGCGGATCGGCATTGCAGACGAGGAGCGCGCGATGATCGAAGATGTGCTGGCGCAGGCGGACGAGCTGGCGCTGCTGGCCAGCCAGAAGGCCGGCAGCGAAGAGCCGATTTGCACCGTCGCCCCAGTCGTCAACCGCACGCGCCCCGGGACCGAAGAACAGCGCTCGGAGCTCGCGCGGACGGGCGAATTGCTCAACGGCGCGCCGGCGGTCAAGGGCAACTACTTTCAAGTCGGCAGCATTCTCGAATAACGGAACGCGGATTCATGGATTCACCTTTTTTCTATCGCAACCCCGACGCGCCCGCCGCCCCCAGCGGCCCGCTGCCGGGATGGAAGATCGCGGTTCAGCCCAACGTCTCCGTGGCGGGCTGGCCGGCGGACGCCGGCTCACATGCGCTCGGCGATTTCAAGGCGATTGAAGACGCCACGATCGTCAAGCGGCTCCGCCAGGCCGGCGCCTTTCTCTGCGGCTCAACCCGCATGAGCGAGTTCGGGTTTGGCCTCCGGGGCAGCAGGGCCGGCGAGGCGATTCGCAACCGGGCCGCCGGCGTGGAGCTGGTGTTGGACTTGATGGGCGAGAGCCGGCTGGCCGCCATCCGCGCGGCCGTCTACGGTTTTAAACCCAGTTATGGTCTCGTCTCGCGGCTTGGCCTGATCGGCCTGATTCCGTCCATGGAATCCTGCGGGCTGCTTGCCGAAAGTCCGGCGACCATTCGAGAGCTCCTGAAGGCCGTGGCCGGTCAGGATCCCCTGGATTTTTCCATGCCCGATGACAAGCCCACGGACCTGGCCCCGCAAGACATCGACCCACCGAAAACGACCATCGGTGTCATTGCGGAAGCGCAAAGCGGCTTGACCGCTGAGCAGGAATCGTTGTTTCGTTCATCGCTCGATGGAC
>JAMOAF010001006.1 GCA_023621895.1 Planctomycetota bacterium | reverse complement strand
TCTTCTTCACGGAAAGGCCCGAGTGACGAGCACTTCGGCCTGAAGGGGATCGGCTGCGAACAATCGCGAGCGGAAGACGCCATTTGATTCATTTAGGGACGGAATACCGATGAAGTCTGCCGGAATTCTCAAGGGGTTGGCAATTGGCCTGGCAGTTTGTGGGTTGTGGCTGCCGTGCGCGGCATTCGCGGCTTCGCCCGAACCTGCTCCCGTGGTACACGACGTCGCTTTGCGGGACGGCGGCGTCTTACTCGGGCAGGTTGTGGACCGCCAGGGTGCGGCCAAGAGAGCGGAGCGCGTGTCGCTGCTTCTCGACCAGCGCCAAATCGCCATGGCGGAGACGGATGCCAACGGTTATTTCGCCTTTCAGGGGTTGCGGGGCGGCGTGTATCAGTTGACAGCCGCCGAAGGAGCCGGGGCGTATCGCGTCTGGGCTCCCGGCACGGCCCCGAAAGTCGCAGAACCGGGAGTGCTGCTCGTGGCCGGCCGCGACCTGGTCCGAGGGCAAGACTATTACTACGACAACTACACGTACTACGACAACTATTCGCCGCCCCTGAGCCGCGTCAAGTTCTGGCTCTCCAACCCGTGGGTTGTGGCCGGCATCGTAGCGACGGCGGTCGCTGTTCCCGTGGGGATTCACAACGCGGACCGGGGCGGCAAACCGGTCAGCCCATAGATTTCCCCCGACTACGGGAGGAGCTGAAGGCGGCCTGACAAACACACGCTTGCCGGAGCAAAAGGCCCCGTGGGCTGGAATCGGGAGGTTGAAACAACCTCGCGACTCCGGCCCGCGGGGCCTTTTGGCCTTTCTTGGGTTTTTGCCGAATTGGGGTTCCGCCACCGCCACGATTCTTGTAGCATCCCACCTCGCATTGCGAACCCTGCGAGTAGTGGTTCGGACTGGGCCTGTGTGGTGCATGGAGGCATAGGTGGCGATGAATCGCAAGAAATCCTGGAAATTCGGATTGGCCCTGTTGGCCCTGACGGGGATGCTCGTCCCCGCGCCGCTGCTGCACGCGGCGGGCGAAATGCCGGTCTCGCCGATTCTCGGTAACGATGTGGCTCTGGCGGCCGACGGCGTTCTGCGAGGACAACTCGTCTCCGCCCAAGGACGGGGCCTGGCGGGCGAGTGCGTGACCGTCTCCCACGGCGGCCGCGAGGTCGTCTCGACAGTGACCGGGCCGGAGGGGTTTTTCGAGGTCCGCGGCCTGCGGGGCGGCGTGTTGAGCATTGCGGCCGGAGAAGCGACCGCCGTGTGCCGCGCTTGGACTGCGGCTGCCGCGCCCCCAAACGCCACGGACCAAGTCCTGCTGGTTGCCGGCCAGTCCCAAACGCTCGGCCAAGGGGGCCTGAGGGCCCTGTTGACCAATCCATGGGTGATCGCCGGCATTGTTGCGGCGGCGATCGCGATTCCCGTCGGCATCCACAACTACAACAAGCATCACGACGATCCGGCCAGCCCCTAGCGGCGGATGGAAGATCGCGTGCGCGTTTGCAGATCGTGGGCAAGGAATGATGGGATGAGGATGCAGCGATGAGACGGTTGCGAATCGTCTGGACACCGTTGGTGGTCTTGGCCTGTCTGGGGATGCTTCTGCCCCCTTCGTGGGCCGGGGCGTCGGAGCCGGAGCGGGCGAAGCAAGGAAACGCGCCGATCGAGGTCAGCGACGTGGCCTTGGACGCCGGCGGCGGGATGCAGGGCGTCGTCGTCGACGTCCACGGCATGCCGCGGTCCGGCGTCGAGGTCGCCTTGGTGCAGCACAAGACCCGGCTCGGCCTGGTGAAAACGGACCTTCAGGGCCGATTTCGCTTTGCGCCGGTCAAGGGCGGCGTCTACCAACTTCTGTCGAGCGGGCAGGTGAGGTTTGTCCGGGCATGGACTGCCGAAGCCGCGCCGCCCGCCGCCAGGCCGTTGGCCCTGATGGTGGTCGGGAGCGAGGTGGTCCGGGGGCAGATGCCGCTGGAAGACTTTTTTGCGTCCGACGCCGTGATCATCACCGGGCTCGTCGCGGCGATGATCGCGATTCCGATCGCCGTGCACAACAGCGGAGGCAAGGACAAGCCGGCAAGTCCGTGACGCTCCGGTTGGCGCTGGAGGGCCTCTTCCGCGGGACGCGGCGGAAGCCGCCCGGCGCGAGAAGCAGTGGCATCGGCGGATGCCGTGCCGGTCGGCACGTGTCCGGCGCCTTGCGGGCCGCGCGCCGAGAGACGCGGGCGGACACGAGGGCGGCCCCGCTGCCGCCGTGCATTTTCGCTTGGCTTTCTGGACTATAGATCGGGTCGTTTAATGGTGACTTCATACCGCTCGCGGTGGAGACTGGCGCGCCAGCGGCCGGCCCATGCCGGGCGGAGGCCGGCGGCCGGCGCGCTCCTGGCCGGCCTACTGGCCGCGACGGTCTCGTTGCTGGCGGGCGGCTGCATCAGCGGCACATATCGCGCGGCGGAGTTGCCGGCCAGGTTCGCCGCGGCGCCGGTCGAGAGGCTCGATCAGATCGACCTCTCGCGGTTGACTTCCTACGCCGTGCGCAGCGACCGGGTCGACGCGGGCGACGTGCTGGAGGTGACCGTCTTCTCCGACTACGGCGATGCGAAAACGAACCCGATGCCGGTCCGCGTGGCCGACGACGGCTCGGCGAACGTCCCGCTCATCGGACCCGTTCCGGTGGCCGGATTGACTCTCGACTCCGCCGAGCGGGCGATCGCCGCGGCCGCCGTCCAGCGCGACGTGTACCGCTCTCCCCACGTCACCGTGACGATGGACGCGCAGCGAAAGAACCGGATCATCATCGTCGGCGCGGTGCAGAAACCCGGCGTCTACGAAATCCCGCGCGGCAACAGCACCCTCCTGGCGGCGATCATGGAAGCCGGCGGGCTCAGCGAGGAGGCCAGCCCGGAGGTCGCCATTCGCCGCCCGGCGCTAACGGATTCGCCCCCGGACCCGTTTCGCGGAGAAACGCTGCGGCTGGCCGGCAGCGGCGGCGGCGTGGTCCTCGCCTCCTATGACGAGAACCCGGCCGAGCAGGCCCAGACGGTCCAGGTGAACCTGGTCAGCGCGACGACCGAGGGGAAGGGAGGCTACTACCTCGACGACGGCGACGTGGTTCACGTCAAGAAGCGTCCCAAGCGCGCCTTTCGCGTGATGGGCCTGGTCAATGCGCCGGGCGAGATCGAACTGCCGCCGGACAAGGACGTCTACTTGCTCGACGCCCTGGCGCTGGCCGGCGAGCGGAAGATGCAGGCGGCCGACAGCGTGCTGGTGATCCGCCGCGTCGAGGGCCAAAAGGACCCGATCAAGATCGCGATCAGCGTCAACGAGGCCCAGAACAACGGCGCCAGCAATCTCCGCATCCAGGAGGACGACGTGGTGGTCGTCAGGGAGACTCCGATCACGATGGCATTCGAGACGCTCAAGACGTTTTTCCGCTTCAGCGTGGGCAGTTCGCTGGCCTTGTTCTAGGAGAGCCCGGCATCGGCTTCAAGCGAGGATCGACGTTGACATGATGGATGAGCCCCTTTCGGCGCCGCCCAGGCCGGAGAGCCAGGCAGCCACGCATATCGTCCACGCGCTGCTGCAATTCACGCTCGCCGTGAAGCATCGCAAGAGCGTCGTCATGCTCTGCACGATCGCCGCCCTGCTCCTGGGAGCGCTGTACTACGCGACCGCCACGCGCTATTACGCGGCCGAAGCCGAATTGTTCGTGATCGCCTCCGGAGACGACACCCGTTCCACGGGCCTCTCCGAACAAGGCCGCGACGGCACGAACCTGCTGCCGACCTTCGAACGATTGATCACCAGCGCCAAGGTTGTCCACAACGCGATCGAGCGCCTGCGGCCCGAAGACCGCATCGATCTGGCCGAGGTTCCCGAAGAGAAATGGGTGGCGACGATCCAGAAGAACCTGACCGCCAAAGCAGTCTATGGAACCAACAACATCGAGGTGCAATACCTCTCGCGCGATCCCGGCGCCGCGGTCAGCGTGGTCACGGAGATTCTCAATTCCTACCACGAGTTCATGGACGTCGTCCACAAGGGAACGGCCGAAGACCTGATCCGCGGGCTCCAGCAGCAGCAGGCGCAGATCAGCGAGCAGCTCAACCAGTGGCAGCGGCTCCTGGAGGAAAAGAAGGCGGAGTGCGGCGACATCCTGGGGACCGGCGCCGAAAGCCGCTACCTCCACCCGGCGGTCGAGAAGCTGATTTCGATCAACAAGGAGCGGGCGACGACGATGTTTGAGCGGATCAAGCTCGCGGCCCAACTGGAGAATGTCGAATCCACCGTCGCCCGCGGCGGAGACCTCAAGGGGCACGTCCTGGCGGTGGCGGATTCCGTCGGCCGCGAGGTGCTCATGACCGCCCTCGGCTTGAACACCAGGGACTCGGCCAGCCTGGCGGAGATGGAAAAAAACCTCCTGTCCGATCGGGCCGAATTGGCCGGCATCGAAAAGCACCTCGGTCTCGGCCACCCCAAGGTCGAACAGCTCAACGCGCGAATCCGCCAAGCGGAGCAGTTTCTGGCCAGCTTCAACGAGCGCATCGGCCGCCGGCTCGACGAGATGCAGGGCGGGCAACTCGGCCAGATTCTGACCGCAATCATGCGGCAGCAGGTGACCGAGGCGCAGTACAAGGAGCGATTGCTGGAGCAGGAAGCGCAGACCGCCTGGGCCGAGGCCGGAGCCCTGAGCGGCCAATTCGTCGAAATTCAGGCCCTCGAGCACAACGTCGAGTGGTACCGGGGAATGCACGACAAGTTGCTCGATCGGCTCACGAATCTCGACATGGCGGTCGACGGGCCGATTATTCGCACCCAGCGGGTCAGCGAACCGGTCCGCGCGTCCACGCCCGCCTCACCGAATCTCCGCCGCGTCGCGCTGATGGCGCTGATCGCCGGCTTGGGACTGGGCCTGGCGGCCGTCTACGTGCTCGACACGCTCGATGATCGCTTCCGCTCCGTTGAGGAACTACAGAGCCAGACGCGCGTCCCCGTGATGGCGATCGTCTACCAGCTTCCCAGGCGGGAAACGGCCGGCATCCCGTCGCTGCAATTGCTGGCCGATCCCGATGCGCCCGAAAGCGAGGCGTTCCGGACGCTGCGGACTTCGCTCGCCCTGTCCAACGAGCCGACCAGCAGGATCGTCGTCACCAGCGCCGAGCCGGGGGATGGAAAAACGACCGTCCTGGCCAACACCGCGGTTGCCTGCGCCAAGAGCGGACGGCGCACGTTGCTCGTCGACGCCGATCTGCGCCGGCCCGGCTTGACCGCCCTGCTGGGATACCGCGGCGCCGAAGGCCTCTCCGCCATGATCCGATCCCAAGAGCCGGTCGAGCAAACGGCGCCGCTGCGGATTCGCCGGACCGAAGTGCCGCTTCTCGACGTGCTCCCCTCCGGCCCGCGGCCGGCCAATCCCGCCGAACTGCTCGCCGGTCCGAAGTTCTCCGAATTGCTCGCCTGGGCGGAAGCGCACTACGACCAGATTCTCATCGACAGCCCCCCAATCCTGGCCACGAGCGACACGGCGATCATCGGCCGGTTGGTCGACGGCGTGCTGCTCGTCGTGCAGCCGCTGAAGAACAAACGGCGCCTCGTGCTCCGCGCGGCCGAGAACCTGGCCCTGTTGAAGATTCCGCTCGTCGGCGTCGTAGCCAACCGGATCGGCGGGGCCGGCGGACACTACGCATATGGAGGCGACTACGCGG
>JAMOAF010000911.1 GCA_023621895.1 Planctomycetota bacterium | reverse complement strand
AGCTTCGGCGAACCGGTTGACCAGTATCCGGTCGAAAAATAAGAGAAGTGGACCATCTTGCCCGCTTCGTTGCGGACGTAGAGCTTATTGATATCGTCCGGGAGCATGCGGAACGGCGCATCCGCCTGGACGTACACGCGTTTGACGCGCCCGCCCTGGATGAAATCATTGACGTAGGCGCTGCCGAACGCCGCGCTGACGGTGTTGTGAATCGCGGAGAGAGGCACTCCCTGCGCGCCGGCCCTCTCCCAATCGATGTCGAGCCGGTATTCGGGCACGTCTTCCATGCCGTTGGGCCGGACTTTCGCGAGCCTCGGGTCCTGGGCGGCCATGCCCAGCAACTGGTTGCGGGCCGCCATCAAGGCGTCGTGCCCCAGACCGCCGCGGTCCTGCAACTGGAAGTCAAACCCCTTGGCCGTGCCCAGTTCCACCACGGCCGGGGGCGCGAACGCGAAAACCATCGCCTCGCGAAACTGCGAGAACGTGCCCATCGCCCTGCCGGCCACGGCATTGACCTTCAGGTCCGGCCGGTCGCGGAGCCTCCAGTCCCGCAATTTGACGAACGCCATGCCCATGTTCTGGCCTCGGCCCGCGAAGCTCATGCCGGAGACGACCATGCATGATTCGACGGCCTCTTTCTGTTCGATCAGAAGATGATCCCGGACCTTGATCATCACCTCCCGGGTCATGTCAACCGTCGCATTGGCGGGCAAGATCGCCTGGACCATCAGCATCCCTTGGTCCTCGTCCGGCAAGTAGGCCGTCGGCATCCGCCGGAAGAGGAAGACGAAGCCCGCCACGATCAGGCCGAAGATCACCAGGTAACGGAAGACATGGGCCAGGGCGCGGTTGACCTGTTTCACATACAGGTCGCGACTCCGGAAAAACATGCGATCGAACCAGCGGAAGAACGGGCGCAGGAACCAGACGCTGGCTTCGGCCGGCTCGTGGCCCTTCGGCACCGGTTTGAGCAGCGAGACGCAGAGGACCGGCGTAAGGATCAACGCCACCAGCACGGAGAGCATCATCGAGGCGATGATCGTTACCGAGAACTGGCGGTAGATCACGCCGGTCGAGCCGCCCATGAACGCCATCGGGCCGAACACGGCCGAGAGCACCAGGCCGATGCCGATCAACGCGCTGGTGATCTGGTCCATCGACCGGCTGGTGGCTTCTCGGGGTGAAATACCCTCTTCGCTCATGATCCGTTCGACATTTTCAACGACGACAATCGCGTCGTCGACGAGCAGGCCGATCGCCAGCACCATGCCGAACATCGTGAGCATGTTGACCGAGAATCCGAACAGCCCGAGGATCGCGAACGTGCCCAAGAGCACCACCGGCACGGCGATCGTCGGAATCAGCGTCGCCCGCATGTTCCCCATGAATAGGTACATCACGAGGAACACCAGCAAGATCGCCTCAAATAGGGTCCTGACGACGTCGGCGATGGCGACCTCGACGAAGGGGGTCGTATCGTAGGGGTAGACAACCTTCATCCCCGGCGGGAAATAGCGGCTCAGCTCATCCATCGTCGCCTTGACGGAGTCGGCCGTTTTCAGCGCATTGGCCCCGGGCGCCTGCCGGATCGCCAACATGGCGGACTGCTTGTCGTTGTAGAACGCCTCGATATCGTAGAACTCGGTCCCCAGTTCCGTGCGGCCGACGTCCTTGATGCGGACGATCGAACCGTCGGAATTCGTCCGCACGGGGATGGCGGCGAATTCCTCGGGCGTCTTCAGCAGGTTCTGGACGATGATCGACGCATTCAACCGCTGGCCCTCGACCGCCGGCAGGCCGCCGAACTGGCCGGCCGAGATTTCGACGTTGTACGTGCGGAGGGCCGCCACGACGTCCGCCACGGTCAGGCCGTAGTCGGTTAGCTTGTCGGGGTTGAGCCAGACGCGCATCGCGTATTGCGAGCCGAAGGCCTCGACCTCGCCCACGCCGGGAACCCGCGCCAACACCTTCTCGACGTTGGAGACGGCGTAATCGCGGAGGTCATTCCCGTCCATGCTGCCGTCTTCCGAGACGAGGCCGACCATGATCAAGTAGTTTCTGGTGGACTTGCTGACCTTGACGCCCTGCCGCTGGATGACCTCCGGGAGGCTCGCCATGGCGAGCTGAAGCTTGTTCTGCACCTGGGACCAGGCCAGGTCCGGGTCCGTGCCCGGGGCAAACGTCAATTCGATTCGACTAGCGCCGGAAGAGCTGCTGTTGGCCGACATGTAAAGCAGCTTGTCGAAGCCGGTCATCTTCTGCTCGATGATCTGCGTGACGCTGTCTTCGACCGTCTTCGCCGAGGCCCCGGGATAGAATGCGTCGATGGCGATCGACGGTGGGGCGATGGGGGGATACTGCGAGATGGGCAGATTGTAGATCGCCAAGCCGCCCCCAACCATCATGATGATGGCGATGACCCAGGCAAAAACGGGACGATCAAGAAAGAACTTCGATAGCACCGCACGTCTCCGTAGATTGATCCGTCGAGCAAGCCCGCTAGATGGTCCGCCAGGTCTAAGTTGCCGGCTGAGTCGCAGTTTGAGTTTTGGCGGCGGTGGCCCGGTCGGGCTCGAACGGGACCGCTTTGACGGTTGCGCCGGGGCGCACCTTCTGCATGCCCTCGATGATCACCCGGTCGCCGTCGGATAGACCCGAGGAGACAAGCCACTTGTCGCCCACGGCGCGGTCGGTCGAGAGTCCGCGCTGCTGAGCTTTCCCCTCGGCGTCCACGATCAGGGCGACCGGGTTGCCCTTGGGATCGCGCGACACGGCCTGCTGGGGGACGAGGATCGCCTTCTCGTTGACTCCTTCGTCAATCATCGCCCGCACGAACATGCCGGGTAGGAGTACCCCCTCGGGATTGGGAACGACGATCCGCAGGATGACCGACCCGGTCGTTGGATCCACCGTGATGTCGCGAAACTTGAGCGTCCCTTCCAGCGGATACGCGGCGCCGTCTTCGAGGACAATCTTCACGCGGTCGGTGCCGTTGTCCTTGAGGCGGCCGTTGGCCAGGCTGCGCTTTAACCGATTCAACTCCGCGGTGGATTGCGGCACGTCGACGTAGATCGGGTCGAGTTCCTGGATCGTGGCCAGGGCGACGGACTGATAGGCGGTTGCGATGGCGCCTTCGGTCACGTTCGACCGGCCGATGCGGCCGGAAATCGGCGCGGTGATTTTCGTGTAGCCGAGGTTGATCCGGGCTGTCTCGAGGGCCGCCTCCGCCTGCTTGATCGCGGCGTCGGCGGCGGCGATCGCTTTCTGGTCGCTTTCGACCTGCGCCTCGGCGGCTCGCAGCGCGGCCTTCGCCCACTCGACTTCGGTCGCGGCCTGGTCGCGTTCCATCGCCGAGGCGGCGCTCGTCTTAAGCAGGTTCTCGTACCGCTGGTAATTGACCGTGGCGAGCTTCAAAGTGGCCTGGTGCCGGCTGATCGCCGCGTCGCTGGCCGCCAGCGCGGCTCGCGCTCGGTCAGCCGCCGCCTTCGCGGCCGTGAGGCTTGCCGTCGCATTGTCGAAAACGGCTTGAAACTGAGCCGGATCGATCTGGTACAGAACCTGACCGGCCTTCACATCGGAACCTTCAGTGAACAGCCGCTTGAGGATCAGGCCGCTCACCTGGGGCCTGATTTCGGCGACGCGGTAGGCACTTGTCCGCCCGGGGAGCTCCGAAGTCAGCACAACTCGCTCCGGGTTGACCGTCATCACGCCAACCTCCGGCGGGGGTTGCTGCGGCGGAGCTTCCTGCTCGCCGTTGCAGCCAAGGATGGCGAGACCCAGCACCAATGCCGGAATGATTGGCTTTAAGGTTCGTTGACTCATCAATCCACTCCAGTGTCTAAGGCCGTTGGCCACAGCGAAGTAGCTAAAAGCGAGAGGAAGGGGGCAGTCTCTTCTACTGCTTCTCCGCAGTCAACCGATTTGTCCCTTTTCCGTCGCCGTTTCGTTCAAGAACGTGCGGAAGATCAACCCGTGAAGCTGCCCGCGCACATCGGGCCTCCCGAGCTTGGGCTCGCTTCTGAATGCGACGAGGCCAAGACCGACAGACAATGCGAACCGGCAGCCGGGGATCGGCAGGCTGGAAGACACCCTCCGCGATCCCCGAAAGCTCTCCGCCAGTCCCCGACTGGCTCTCTCACGGCTGCTGCGTTCCGGCGGAGTCAGTGTCGGCACATACACCTCTTTTCAACCCAATTTTCGCGATTATAACGACCGTCCAGTCAGGCATCAAGACCCGTCGTGCCAAAAAATGACGCATTCGTCCATTTTCCCTTGCCGGTTAGTCAAAAAAACGCGGGCGATCCGGCGCGGCTCCAACTGGGGCGGCGGCCCGATTGACACCAGCAAGACCGATCAGGTTCGAGGCCCCTATTCCATCGGTTCGATGCCGCCAATCCGAGGTCCGACGTTCAATAGTCATACCATAGCCCCCAGCCGAGCTGCCGTTCGTGTTCCGCATAGAAGGAGTAGTGGGGGCTCCCCCCCTCGTAGAAGTAGAACCCGGTTCGCAGACACCCATCGAGCGTATCGTCGCCGCGCCAAGCCCAACCCACTTGGACGGCGAGGTTGCCGCCAAAGTCGAGCTCTTCACGAAGGTGCACATTGGCGGCAAAAAACGGCGTCCCATGGAACCCGGTGGGCTCTCGCGGGCCGCAGTCGACGCCGAACTGGAAGTGCCACGGCTGGGAGACGTCGCAGTCAAACGCCCAGCCCATTTCGGCGTACAGCCGAACGGCGGGAACCACGTAATACGAATATCCGGCCACGAGTGTATCGCGAGAGTAATTCAGCCGCTGAAAGCCGGGGTTTCTCAGCAGAAACTCGTCGCCCACATGCGAACTGATGTGGTAGAACCCGAACTTCCAGCGGTGCGACCCGGCACCATAGGTTCCGAGGATGTCGTAGCGGTAATCGGTCGCCAGGACGTCGAGGTTTCCGTCCCAATCCTGCCGCAGCTTCGCGCCGCCAAGGACATCGATCTGGAATCCCTCCGGCCGATCCGCGGGACCGAAGCGGAGCATCCCCACGCGGCCGCCGATCTGGGAGTCAAGGAATGTGCCGCCGTCGGGCTCGTCAACCAGCTGCGTGCCCAGCCGCGGTTCCGCGGCGCCTGCCCAGTAGGTATCGTAGACGAATCCGCGGGGGCGAATCTGCCAACTCCAGGGCGCGATGGCCTCGGCGGACGCAGTCCGCGTCATTTCGAGGCCACTCGGGGCGGCGGAGATCGCCCCGGGAATAATGGTCGAGGCCTGGCCGGCTCGGGCGTCGGCGGCAAACACGGCCGCAGCCCGGACGCACCATGACACAAGGGCCAAGCATATCAGACGCAAGGGGCGGTTGTGGTTTGGGTACATGGCTGTTCGATGATCCTTCAATCGGTCGCACGATGCGGCTCACCGTCGTCACGGAACCGTTCGGTCGGCTTCTCTTGATGCTGTTTCGCACACAGGCCGTGGATGAAGACGGCAACCAGCGTATCAACCGTTTCGTCGTCGGATCGCGGGACTGCGTCCTTGAGTTGTTGACCGAGCATCTTCTTGACTGCAACCAGCAGCATCTCCGCGACGAAATGGGCCTTGACCGGCCGAAACTCGCCCGCCTCGATGCCCTCGGTGATCAAACCGGCAATCAACTCCATTGCGGCCGATTCACTCTGGGCCATCGCTTGTTTCAGACCGCCTTCCACGTTGCCGTAGTTGGCGAAT
>JAMOAF010000089.1 GCA_023621895.1 Planctomycetota bacterium | reverse complement strand
CTCTGCCGGCAGCCGCTCGTCCGCGCCGACGGCTCGGCCTGGCTGACCGTCCGCGACCTGACGATCGAAAACAGTTGCGGTGCGGGCATCGTGATCACCAACGGCCGGCGTTGCCGGGTGGAAAACTGCCTCGTCCGCAACATGGGCCGCAACGGAATTTCCCTCAGCGGCGCCCAGATGACGGCGGCCCGCTGCGAGGTCACCGAGGTCGGATCCTCCGGGATCAGCATCTACGGCGGCGATCGCAAGACGCTCACGCCCGGCGAGTGTTCGATCGAGAACTGCCACGTCCACCACGTCGGCCGGCTGAACTGGGAGGGGGGACGCTGCGCGATTCTTAGCGGTTGTGGAAACCGCCTGGCCAACAACCTCTTCCATCACGGCCCGACCGGCGCCGTCGCCTACGGGGGCAACGAGCACGTCCTCGAACTGAACGAAGCCCACAGCATGTGCATCCACTATGCCGACGTGGGCGTGTTCTATACGGGCCGCGACTGGGCCAGCCAGGGAAACATCGTGCGCTGGAACTATATCCACGACATCGCGGTCAAGGGCGGCAGCGGCGCCCAGGCCATCTACCTCGACGATTGCGACAGCGGAGAGACGGTCATCGGCAATATCGTCTATCGCTGCGGCAACCGGGGCGTGCTCCTGGGCGGCGGGCGCGACAACACGTTCCGCGGCAACATCTTCATCGACCAGCCGATCGGCATCCACGTCGACGCGCGCGGCCCCCGCGGGATCGTCTTCGACCAGCCCGACTCCTGGAATCTCCTCGCCAAGTGCGAACAGCTCGGCTACCAGTCGCCCCTTTGGCGGGAGCGGTATCCACGACTGGCGAGAACCATGGACGAGAATCCACTCCAGCCGATGGGCAACTCGATGCGCGACAACATCATGATCGGCTGTGAAAAACCGTTCGATCTGAAAAAGGAAGTCGACCCGACGTGGATCGACCGGGCGAACAATGCCGAGTGGCCGCTCGCGGCGTTCCCCGAGTTGTTCGAGGCCGGCACGCCGCCGCGACTCGATCTCTCGAAGCTGCCCGCCGTTTGGGCAAAAGTCCCCGGCTTCGAGCCGATCCCGATCGATAAGATCGGCCCCCGCCCCGCGCGCTAAAACTATCCTCGCCGCAACACCGATCACGCTAAAGGTGCTCGAATGATTTACAGACGTTTGCATCTGGTTGTTTTTGTCTTGCTGGCGGCGCGCGTCTCCCTGGGGAGTGAATTGCTCTTCCAGGATGGCCGCACGGACTGGAAGATTTGCCTGTCCCCCCAAGCCGGCTCGACGGAAGCGTTTGCCGCCGAGGAACTCCGCGATGCGCTGAAGAAGATCTCCGGGGCGGACTTCGAAATCCTCGTCTCGGCCACGTTGCCGGACCGCCGGGCGATTGTCATTGGCGACCTGGAGAATCCGCACGTGCGATCACGCGCCGCCGCCCTGAATCTCCGCCCGGCCAAGGTCGAGGAGGTGGCCGTCTACACCCTGGACGGCAATCTCTACCTCGCCGGCAACCAGCCGCGCGCGGCCCTGTATGCGGTGTACTGCTTCCTGCAAAACGAGCTTGAAGTGCGCTGGCTATGGCCCGGAAGCGACGGAGAATTCATCCCCAATAAGAAAAGCTGGGCCCTCCCGGAATTGAAATTCAACCACCGGCCCGGCTTCGCCTACCGGGGATTCCATCTGTGCGGCGACTGGCGCGATGTGGAAATGTTCCGCGAGTGGATGGGCCGCAATTTCATCAACATCCATCGCCACGCTGCTCCACCCGAACAGCAGCGTCGGGGCTTTTACTCGATGTGGTCCTCCCACAACGTCGTACTGTCCAAGGCCCTCTTCGACCGGCACCCGGAGTATTTCGCCGAGATCGGCGGCAAGCGTTACACGAGCAACATCTGCCTCAGCAATCCGGAAGTGGACCGGATCGTGGCCGCCGATACGGCCGCCTACCTGCGCAAACGCCCCTTCCTGGAAATCCTCAGCGTCTTTCCCAGCGACAATCAGGACTATTGCCGCTGCCCCCAATGCGCCAAGGTCGACGTCTCCACGGCGTGGTTCGCGTTCTACAACCGGCTGACCGACACGCTGAAGAAGGAGTTCCCGGACCTGAAATTCGCCACAATCGCCTACCAGGGCTACCGCGACGTGCCCCAGTGCCCGATCCGCAACAGCGAGTTTATTGAATATGCAAGCTATAGCCGCTGCAACATCCACCCCTATGGGCATCCGGATTGCCGCCACAATGAAGACACGATGCGGGCGATGCTCGCCTGGCAGGCCACCGGTCTGCCGATCGGAAATTATGCCTACGAATACGACATTTATTCCAAGAACTGCCGCTTCGTCCCGTTTCTGAGCGTGATCGACGACGCGGTCAAGACCAGCAGGACACTGGGCCACGTTTTGATGATCCCCGAGGTTTCGCTCTCGCCCAAGAGCGGCCCGGATGTCTATGCGCACGCCGTCCAGAACCGCCTCTCGATCTACCTCTATGCCCGGCTGCTCTGGGACCCCGACCTGCCGCTGCGCGAAGTGCTCGGCCAGTGGTGCCAGACCGTCTTCGGCGAGGCCGCCGAGCCGATGCTCGACTATTACACGGCGATCGATCGGGCCTGGACCGCGATGCCGATCCATGCCACGATTCTCGGCAATGCGCTGACGGCCGCGCCGCATTTGCTGACTGACAAATTGCAGAAGGAAGCCGCCGCGGCCTTCACCGCCGCCGAACGGCAACTGCCGAAGATCGCCGACCCGGCGGCCAGGAATCGCGCCGCGGCCGCGCTCCGGCGCGAGCGGGTCCTGTTCAGCCAGTGGCAAGACCTCCGCCGGCTCGGCGCCGATACGGCCCGCTTGAACCTGCCGCTGCTGGCCGATGCGCCGGATTTCGCCTCCTCCGCGTCCGGAGTGCAACAGTTCGCCCCGGCCGGCGGCGCCGAGGGTTTTTCTACCCGTGTCAGCGCGGCGTGGACCAAGGATGCGCTGCTGGTCAAGTGGACTTGCCGCGACGCCGAGATCAACAACTTGAAAGCCGTCGCCGCCCGGCACGACGACAAAGTGGTCGAAGACGACGCCGTGGAATTGGTGCTGTCTTCGGGCGCGGCGGGCGAAACGTGGCACTTCGCCCTCAATTCCAAGGGAATCCAGCAAGATTGGCGCGATTCGGCCGTCGGAATCCGGGAGGACCTCTGGAATCCCCCGTGGCGGGCGGAGACCCGGCTGGCCGCGGACCGGTGGGAAGCGGAAACGGCCATCCCCTTCGCCTCGCTCGGGCAAACGCCCAACTCGAACGAAACCTGGCAGGCCAGCTTCGTGCGGCACAACGGCGGGCGCCGGGACTTCGCCAGCGCCGAATTCCCCCAACGCCAGCCCGCCGTGCTCCTGTTCAATTCCGCCGCCCGCACCGACCGCACGCTCGTCTGGTGGTCCGGGGCGCCGGACCGCGAGAGCCCGCGCCATGCCGCGCTCGTCCAGGAGTTCACCGAGCTCGGTTGGCAAATCCACCTCGCTTCCAGCACGGAGCAGCTCGGCGCGCTCCAAGGGGCGTGCGACGCCTACTGGTTCCGCCATCCCCATGGGCCGAACAAGGTCCCCGCCGATTACTGGCAGAAGCATCTGGTTCCCGCGGTCAAAAACGGGGCGGTGGCGGTTTTTGTCTCGTATTGGGGCATCCCGCTGGATGAGTATTTTCAGGACCCGTCGCTGAAAGTGAAATCGGTCCAGTGCGGCAAGGTCCCCCTCGCCGGGCGGACCACGGCGCTGATCGCGCCGGGAGACTGGAGCAGCAAACCGCACAACCTGCTCCCCGGTCTGAAAGCCCAGATTACGCCGGCCTACGGGTTTGTGCCCGACGACGCTTCCGGTTGGACCGTGCTGGCGACCGCGCCCGGCGGCGACGGGATGACCTTCCCCTACTTGCTGGCGCGGCGCTACGGCAAGGGGATGATCGTCCTCGGAGGCGATGAGATCCGCCTTTCGCCCGCGAAAATGCTGGAGAACTTCATCCAGTACCACGAGCAAGAGAAGTAGCGGGCCGGACACGCCCGAATTCCGCGCCAAGTGGAGCTCCGCCGAGAGCCAGCAGCGCCACCGGCAGCGGGATGCGCGACCGATTCTGGGCGCAGACATATCCTCTCAACGCCCACCATCGGGGGATATCAGCTCCACCGTATGGCCGCTATAATCGCGGGCATCGTCGTCCCGTGTCTTGGGGCAGCGCCGATGAGCGACGTCACCCGCGTCTTATCCGCCATCGAGCAAGGCGATCCTTTCGCCGCCGAGCAGCTTTTGCCTCTGGTCTACGATGAACTGCGCAAGCTGGCGGCCAGCAACATGTCCCGGGAGAAGCCCGGGCAGACGCTCGACGCCACGGCACTGGTGCATGAGGCCTATATCCGGCTCGTGGACCCAGACAGGGGCCGGCACTGGGAAAGCCGACGGCATTTTTTCTGTGCAGCCGCCCAGGCGATGCGGCGGATTCTGGTGGAGAATGCCCGCCGAAAACACAGTCTCAGACACGGCGGATCGCTCGCAAGAAAAGACATCGAGGACTGCAACCTCGCGGCGCCCGAGCCCGATGAAGACCTCTCCGCTCTGGACGAGGCAATCGACAAACTGGCAAGAACCGACCGCGAGGCGGCCGAGCTCATCGCACTGCGGTATTTCGCCGGACTGACCTCCGAGCAAGCGGCCGAAGTCCTCGGCATATCGCCGCGGACAGCCGATCGCGCGTGGGCTTACGGCAGAGCCTGGTTGCGCAAGGAGTTGGCGGGTTCGTAGCCGTTGGGCGGTGCGGCTGTTTTGCATCCATGGGGGGGAAATCGGCCGCCTGTCGAATTATTGCTAATTTCTTGGCGAATCTTGGTCCTGGATTTCGCATAGTCTTTGGGAGGGTTGTTCCGTGCTCCCTTTCTGGGAGGCAGGACATGGCAAGCGAACGCGAGATATTTGACCATGCGCTGACGATTCTCGACGTGCGCCAGCGCGCCGAGTATCTCCAGCAGGCGTGCGGTGAAGACAAGGCGCTCCGAGAACACATCGAAGGACTCCTGGAGGCCCACGCCAAGCTGGGCGGCTTCCTCGAAAAGCCCCCCCTCGACGACCCGGACCCGGCCGTCGAACGACCGATCACGGAAGGCCCAGGCGCGATCATCGGCCCTTACAAGCTTCTCCAGAAGCTCGGTGAGGGGGGGTTTGGCGTCGTCTACATGGCCGAGCAGGCCGAGCCGGTCGAGCGGCGCGTCGCCCTGAAAATCATCAAGCCGGGAATGGACAGCCGCCAGGTGATTTCCCGCTTCAAGGCCGAAGAGCAGGCCCTGGCGATCATGGACCACCCGAATATCGCCAGGGTCTTCGACGCCGGGATTACCGAGAGCGCCCGGCCCTATTTCGTGATGGAGCTGGTCAAGGGCGTGCCGATCACGAAATACTGCGACGAGCAGCATCTCACGCCCCGGCAGCGCCTCGAGCTGTTTATTCCCGTTTGCCATGCCGTCCAGCACGCCCATCAGAAGGGGATCATCCACCGCGATTTGAAGCCGTCGAACGTGCTCGTCGCCCTCTATGACGACAAGCCGGTGCCCAAGGTGATCGACTTCGGCGTGGCCAAGGCCACTAGCCAGAAGCTCACGGAGCAGACGAAATTCACCCAATACGGCCAGCTCGTGGGCACGCTGGAGTACATGAGTCCCGAACAGGCCAATCTGAACCAG
>JAMOAF010000543.1 GCA_023621895.1 Planctomycetota bacterium | reverse complement strand
GACACGTCGAAAGAGCTGTGTGTCAACGTCTTTCATGAAGCGACTGCCCGCCACGTACGGGAGCGGAAGCTCGTTCCGGCGCCGACGCTGGAACGCGGATTCATGCCGAAGTATATTATCTCCCATAAGACTAGCGAACAAAGACCGGCACACTTACTCGTGGTGAAGGAGGACTGTCTGCCGCCGATATTGATCAACGGCGATACGCGCGAAGTCTAGCGAGCCGGCACACGTCAGGAACGACCCCACGGCCCATGAATCGGAGCAAAACAATGCCACAACCGCCCACCGGGCGCAGACTTTCTCGACGCAGTATGTTGGCCGGCATCGGAACCGGCGGCGTTGCCGCCTCGCACTTCGCCGCCAGGGCGCTGGCCGACGGCGCCCCGGCGCCCGGAGGGGGAATCGCGCCCGATGCCCCGCTCACGCGCTACCCGACCGTCAACGCGCTGCAATCCGCCCCCGCGATCAAGGAGGGCGAACTGGCGGAGACGCTGGGCTTTCACCGCCCGGGCGACGGCGGCGGAGCCCTGTATCACATCCACAAGCTCGGCGAGGAGAGGCAGCCGAACGGCGGTGATGCGATCGCGCTGCCAAGCGGCCTTGCGGCCGTATTACTGGAAAACGAGGCCGTTAATTACAGGATGTTCGGCGCCGTCGGCGATGGTGAGCACGATGATGGCGTGCACATCAAGATGGCGCACGAATACGCCAATCAGCACCAGATTCCGGTCGTCAATCCCAGCGGCGAATTCTGGATCAAGGAAACCAATAATATCCCCATCACCACGAACGTCCACTGGGGCAAGACGGTGTTCCACATCGACGAACGCTACAACAGCAGGAGAAACCCGCGTTTCGTGGTTCTCAATGACCGGCCGGCGCAGGCCGTCACCCTGGATGAGGCAACCAAGGCCGCGCTCTTGGAAAAACTCAAACCGGGCGTGCAGATCGTCCCTGAATTGGCGCCGTACGCGGGACACCTGGTCACCGTCCGCGACGAGAACGACCGGATCGGCATCCGGGCCGGAGCTAACTATTCCAAGCGGGGCTGGGCCCGCGAGGAACTGTTTTACGTCGAGGAAGAGGGCCGCATCATCGGTGACATCGCCTGGCAGTTCAAAGACTTCACTCTCGTCACCGCGACGCCCTGCAACGACAACTACCTGGTGATCGAGGGCGGCGGGCTGTGTTTCTCGGGCGATACGCCGGACGGCGATCCGCGCGGATACTACCAGATGGGGATCGCTATCCAACGCAGCCGCACGATCATTCGCGAGCAATGGGCGGGCCTGGAGAAAGGCAGGCAAGACACCGCGCTGAACTCCCGCAGTGGGATCTACGTGCTCAACAGCGTCTATGACGTGACCTTGGAAAACATCCGAGCCATTCCCTGGGAGAAAGACCGCCCCGACAAATCGAAGGCCGTGATGGACGGCACCTACGGCATCGGGGGCGCTCGGATGCTCAATTGCACGTTCCGCAACCTGACGGCGGAAGGCGGTTGGGTGGCCTGGGGCGTGTTCGGCACCAATCTGAACAAGAACTTCCGCCTGGAAAACTGCCGCCTCAACCGGGTTGACGTGCATTTCCACTGCTGGAACCTTTATATCAGCAACTGCACGATCGGCTTCAAGGGCATCTCGGTCACCGGGGGCGGCGACTTGTTCGTGGAAAACACCACCCGGCACGGCGGCAGCTTCATCAACTTCCGGCCCGATTACGGGGCCCGGTGGGACGGCAGGATTCGCCTGCGGGGCTGCACGCTCAGGCCCAGCGGCGGCCAGCGCGTGTCGGTCCTTTCGTATCGGCCCTCCAATTTCGATTATCAATATCCGATTGGCTTCGCGCGGAGCATCGTCATCGACGACCTGGTGATCGATTACAGCGCGGCGCACCAATCGGATTCGCCCTGCTGGCTGATGGAGATTGCCCCCTTTTCCAAGACCGATCAAGGGGCGCGCCTGTTCTTCCCGCAACGAATCGAGTTTCGCAACATCGCCGTCGAGGGCCGCGAGCAGGGAGTCCGCCTGATCCGTATTCCCGATCCCCGGCACTACGATCTCCGCCGCGGCGGAGGCTGTGACGAGAGCCGGCTGACGCCCAACTGCACACTGATCTGCGACAACGTGCAGCTCGAGAAACTGGCGCCCGAACGCGTCGAGGATGCCCGAGAAGCTCATCTCTCGATCGGTGGGGAAACGGCGCTGGACTTTGCCGATTCGCTGGCCCTTTATCCGCGCGTCCGCTTCACCGATTGCGACGACGTCAGCGTCTATCTGGGAAACTGCATCGCCAGCGTGTTTTTCGAGCGGTGCACGGTGAATACCGTGACCGCCCCGAGCCTGCGAGGCGAATTGGTGTTCAACGACTGCCGCCTCCAGCCCAGCGTGCGGCAGGCGCCGGCGGGCGGCTTCTACCAAGTCGGCAGCACGTTGGGGACAAGGTTCACCAATTGCACGATTCACGCTCCCATCGTCAATGGGAAGGCGGCGCCGGAAATGGTGGATCGCACCGGCTTCCTGGCGATCAATCAATCGCTTGAGCACTACCACCTGAACACGGCGCTGGGCAACGAGGTGCTGGGCTATCTGGAGAGCCAGGGCGTTCGGCTATCCCCGCAGTTCGTCGCCCGGTTGAAATCTTCTCACGGGACTTGCGAGCCGGCGGCACTCGGCGGCGAAAGGGGCCACCCATAGGCCCAAGGGAGAGAAGCGTAACGCCGATGAGCGTGGCATCGCCCCGGTACCCCGGCGCCAGCCTCCGCCTCACCCATAACCCGTCCGCCTCGCCGCGAGATCGCGACCGGCCCCCGCCTTGACTTCCGCCGAGATCAGGAAGTCTGCTGTTGTTCTTTTCGCACCCGGCGCGCCGCCCAACACAGGAGTCCCGCCAGGGCCGCCGCTGAGAACACCGCCCCGGCAGCGAAGGTCAGCGCTGGTCCATAGCTCTGCCAGAGGGCGCCAGCCAACAGGCTTGCCAGCAGGGTGGCCAGCCCTACGACGAAATGGAACATGCCGAAGGCCGATCCGCGGAGCGCCTCCGGCGCGCTGTCGGCAACCATTGCCGCCAAGAGGCCTTGCGTCAAACCCAGGTGCAGGCCCCAGAGGGCAGTCCCGAGCATGATGATCGCAATCTGCTGCCCCGTCGCCAGCACGACGTCCGACACGATCAGCACCGCAACTCCGGCCGCCAGCAGCCGGATGCGGCCCGCCCGGTCCGAGAGACGGCCGGCCGGGTACGCCGATGCAACATACGCCAGGTTCATCACCACCAAGGCCAGCGGCGTCCATGCCAGCGTGAGCCCCGCCTGGTTGGCGCGGAGCACGAGGAACGCCTCGCTGAACCGGGCCAGGGTGAAAACCGAGCCGATGGCAGTCACCACCCAGAATCCGCCGCCCAGCGACCGCACGTCGCGCCAATGCGGCAGTCGGCGCGGCGAATTGCCACCGACGTGCCGCGCCGGTTCCTCCACGCCCAGCGCGAGCAGTGCCACGGATGCGATCCCCGGGAGGACCGCGATCCAGAACACGGCGCGAACGTCGTTGGCCAGGATCGTCATCAGCGCGATTGCGGCGAGTGGCCCGATTAGAGCGCCTGCCGTATCGAGGGATTGCCGCAGACCATACGCCGCGCCGCGCACCTCCGGCGGTGAACAGTCCGCCACGAGCGCATCCCGCGGCGCACCACGGATGCCCTTGCCGATGCGGTCTACAAACCGCGCGGTGAAGACCCAGACGGCCGAGGTGGCGAGCGGAAACAGCGGCTTTGACAAGGCAGCAAGCCCGTATCCGGCCACCGCCAACGGCTTGCGACGCCCCAAGCGGTCGCTGAGAACGCCCGAAAACACCTTGGTGATCGAGGCTGCGGCCTCGGCGACGCCCTCGATCAGTCCAAGTGCAACGGTGCTTGCGCCAATCACCGACACCAGGAACACCGGCAACAGTGCGTGGATCATCTCCGAGGAGACGTCGGCGCACAGGCTAACCCAGCCAAGCACCCAAATCACCCGGGGAATGCGGGATGCCGCCTGTTGCCTCTGAATCGGCTTGCCTTCGGGTCATGAGGTCGATACACATGGAGAGGCGAGCCTTCTGGCTTGCCTCCCAAGGCTTGTCGCAATCATTCTATGGCAGTGGACTGGAAGGGACAAGAAAAAAGGACCTCTCATGATGCGTCATGCTGGATTGGCTGGAGTTGTTTTGGCCGCGCTGGTTGGCTGGGCCTTCGCGCCGCACGCCCTGGCGGCGGCGGCGCCATCCGTGGACGGTTGGACCACGCAGTCGCCGCGCGACGAGATCCGGCCCGAGTTCTCGTTCGATCCGCGGGGAGGACCCGGCCGCGGATTATGCTTGACGATCCAATCCGACGCCCGTGAAGGATCGCAAGGGGCATGGTCCAAGGTTTTTCCGGTCAAGGGCGGCCAGTGGTACCGCTTCTTTACCCTTCGCCGGGTGGAAAACGCCGATGCGCCCCGCCGCAACGCGGTGGCCAGAATCCTCTGGCAAGACGACGGCGGCCGGCCGGTGAAGCGCGACGAACCATCCACGGCGAGCTTTCAGCCCGGCGCCTACCCCCGGGCGGAACCGGAGTATCCGGGCGACAAGGCCGCCAACGCGCAGGGGTGGACGGAGGTCTCCGGCACGTTCCGCGCGCCGTCGAAGGCCGCCCGTGCCGTGGTCGAGCTGGAGTTTCGCTGGGCGGCCGGCGCACGGGTCCAGTGGGCCGAGATCGCCTTGAGTGAAACGCCCGCGCCCGCCGGACGCACGGTCCGGCTGGCCACGGTCCACTACCGGCCCCGCGGAGGCAAGTCGCCGGCCGAAAACTGCCGGCAGTTCGCCCCATTGATCGAGAAGGCCGCCGGCCAGCGGGCCGACCTGGTCGTGCTGCCAGAGACATTGACCTACTGCGGCACCGGGCTGAAGTACGTCGACTGCGCCGAGCCGATCCCCGGCCCGTCAACCGAGTATTTCGGCAAGCTCGCCAAGACGCACAACCTCTACCTCGTCCCCGGGCTGATCGAACGCGACGGCCGCCTGGTCTACAACGTGGCCGTATTGATCGGCCCCGACGGATCGGTCGTGGGCAAGTATCGAAAAGTCTGCCTGCCGCGAACGGAGATCGAAGAGGGCATCATGCCGGGGAGCGAGTACCCGGTGTTCGAAACCCGCTTCGGCAAGGTCGGCATGATGATCTGCTACGACGGGTTTTTCCCCGAGGTCGCGCGCCAACTGAGCATCCGCGGGGCGGAGGTGATCGCCTGGCCGGTCTGGGGCTGCAATCCGCTCCTGGCGGCGGCCCGTGCGTGCGAGAACCACGTCTACCTCGTCAGCAGCACCTACACCGACACCTCGGCGAACTGGATCATCTCGGCGATCTATGGGCACGACGGCCGGCCGCTTGCTCAGGCCGTCGAGTGGGGCACCGTGGCGGTGGCCGAAGTGGACCTTGACCGGCGGCTGTACTGGTCCAGCCTTGGCGACTTCAAGGCCGAGATTGCCCGCCATCGCCCGGTTTGGCCTGGCGAGCAATAGGAGGCGGGAGCCGGGTTCCCGGCGGCAGGCCTCACCTCGCCCCCTCCTCCCCTCGTTCCCCCTCACCCCCTCGTTCCCCCTCACCCCCTCGTTCCCCCTCACCCCCTCGTTCCCCATCACCCCCTCGTTCCCAAGCTCCAGCTTGGGAACGCCCCCCAAAGCCGGCATAGTGCCAAACGGCACC
>JAMOAF010001095.1 GCA_023621895.1 Planctomycetota bacterium | reverse complement strand
CGAGATACTAGCTCGCCGGGTTTGAGACGTGAGGCCAAACAGCTCTTCTCTTGGAAACTGGCGTGTGGCCTCGTACACCGCAAGGGTGAGACCGTGGGCCTTGTGCCACACCCTCAGCTTCCGGAAATCCCGCATCGCCAGCCTCCTTCAGCAGCCTCTCGGTCCGCATTATTCTAAAAGGCGTCCATTATACATACTCGAATGAAACATGAAGACATCAACGCTCCCGCCACGCCACTGCCGACACCTGATAGCTGACAGCTGATAGCTGATACTTGACAGCTCTCCGCTATTTTCTGCTCAACACGAACTCTCTACACATTGTCGCAATCCCCTCCCGGTCCCGCAATTGTCTTGCGGCAATCCCCTCGGCGAGGAGGTTGCCGGCGGCGCGTTCGAATTCGTGGTCGTAGTAGGCGACGACGATCGCCTCGACGGCGAAACCCTGGCGGCGGAGGCCGCCGAGGGCGACGGCGGTTTCCGCCGATGCCGAGGGGAGGATTGCCAGCACGCTGGCGTCGCGGGGCATGCGGGCGGAGGTCTCAAGGACGAGCTGCGCGAAGGTGAGCCCATCGGTTGACTCCACCCGGGCGAGGGTCTCCAGAATCCGCATCAGTTGCTCCGGGCCGCGGCAGGTGTTGACCACCTGGGGCATGAGCCTGGTCGAGGCGGCGAGCATCTCTCGCGATCGTTGGGCCGCCTTGCGGGAGCGAGGGTCCGGGTCCCAGCCTTCGCGGCGGATGCGGTCGGCGGCGTCGCGCCCGTTGGTGATCAGGCCGACCTGCTGGTTCATCAGGTACAGCGCGTTGGCCAGCGATGCCGCGGCGGTGACGGCCAGCTCCGACCGGTAGGGTTCGTGGCTGGGATCGAAGGCCGCCTGGTTGAATTCGAGCACGATCGTCGCCCCGGCGATCGAGGAGGGTTCGTAGACCTTGCTGTGGAGCGTGCCGGTACGGGCGGTCGCCCGCCAGTGCACTCGGTTCATCGGATCGCCGGGCTGATACGCCCGGACACCGGAGATTCGCGTTGGGTCCTCGAAGAGGCGGTGGGTCATGCGGACTTCGCCAATCGGCCGGCGCGAGGCGACGTCATAGCCGGCCAGGGGCACGACCTCGGGGTAGACGAGCACGAAGTTGGGTTCGGCGGCGGTTCGCCAGCGGCGGTGAAGACCGAACAGGTCGCCCGTCTCGAGCACCAGCGGGCCGATCTGGTAGTAGCCGCGCTGGTTGAACTCGACCTGGTAAGGAAACGTCTTCCGCCCGCCGCGACGCAGCATCGCCAGTTGCAGGCGGCTGCCAAGGAGCTTGATTTTTGGCGGGCGGTGAACCAGGGCGTGCCGCGGGAGCAGGTCTTCGATCAAGACCCAGGCGACCGGCGCTCTTCCCCGGTTCTCGACGGAGACGACGACCGCCACTTGCTCGCCCACGTTGAGCGAAAGCCGGTTGCACCGCCGCTCGCCGGCGAGGTTCTCCGTCCACATCCGCGTCATCAGCCGGCTGATCAGGATGGCCCCAAGCAGGGCGTACATCGCGTAGGCCAGCAGGCCCAGATCAAGAACCAGGGCCGCAATGAGGAGGATCAGGGCCGGAAAGAACCATTTCATGGGGATTACAGGTCACAGGTGGCTGGCCGGAGGCTACAGGGTTCGGTGGATCGCAGGGGAAAATCCGCGTGATGTGCGCGCCGCTGCCGCGCGAACGGCTGCGCAGGGTGGGGGCACGACAGGTTGCCTGCCCGACATTTCTGATATCCCCAGTTCCCGTGCAGGCTTGATTATACAATCTGCCAATGGTCTGGCGGGCTTCGGATTCGCGCTCACACCCCCTATAAGGGGCAGCACTAAAAAGTGCCGGCCGTGTTTGGGTCAGGCGTTTTGCGGTGTCTGGCGAGACTGGGCGGGTCTGGTGCCACGCTGTGATTCCCCTGAAATGACGCCGTGGCGATGCGCCGAGCGCCCTTGTGAACGAATTCTCGCAGGGATAAAATGGCTTGTTTCGATAATGGAAAGTAGAGGCCGTTGTACGCCGGGCGTTTTTTCGAGCCGGCCAGGGACCGCGGCCGCGGGGCTCGGCCGCGTGGGCGCTCGAAGGCTGCCGGATCGGGCTCGATCCATAGAACGAGGACACGATCGATGAAAGAGGGAATCCATCCCAAGTACGGCGTTTCACAAGTCACCTGCGGATGCGGCAACAAGTTCACCACCGGCGGCACTCGTCCCGAGTTGAAGATCGACATCTGCAACGAATGCCACCCGTTCTACACGGGCAAGCTGAAATACGTCGACACGGCGGGGCGCATCGAAAAATTCAAGAGCAAGTTCACCGCCGGTTACAGGAGCCTGAAGCGAGGCAAGGCCAATCCCGAACCGCAAGCCGAGGCCGAGTCTTAGATTGGGGCGAGCCACTGCCGATCGCTGCGTGTGCCGAGAGTGCGGGCAGGCTGCGCGAGGGGAGAACTTGCTCTCCACGCTGCTTTTCCGGCTCGGCCGTCTTCTGAACCGCTCGTCTTACTCCCGGTTATCCTGCCATGCGCAAGTTGCTCGAAGACAACCTGCGTCGTTTTGAAGAGTTGGAGAAACTACTCGTCGACCCGGCAGTTCTGGCCGACGGCTATCGTCTTTCGGCAGTCGCCCGGGAGCATGGCTCGCTTGCCAGGATGGCGCGGAAGTATCGCCGGTTCAAGGAGTTGAACGCCCAGATCTCCGAGGCCGCGGAGATGGTCCGCGGCGACGACTTGGAGATGCGCGAACTGGCCGAGAGCGAGCTGCCCCAGCTCAAAGCCGCTCGGGAGAAGCTCTGGGAAGACCTGCTCGACATGACGATCGGCGGGGAAGACGCGAACCGGACGCGGTGCATCGTCGAGATTCGCGCCGGGACCGGCGGCAACGAGGCGGCCCTGTTTGCCCGCGATCTGTTCGAAATGTACAAGCACTTCGCCGAGGATCAGCGCTGGAAGATCGAAATTCTCAACGCCAGCGCCACGGAACTCGGCGGGTTCAAGGAAATCGCCTTCGGGCTGGAGGGCGAAGGGGTCTTCCGCATGCTCCAGTTCGAGAGTGGCGGGCACCGCGTGCAGCGGGTGCCGGAGACCGAGGCGATGGGCCGCGTCCACACCTCGGCCGCAACCGTCGCCGTGATGGCCGAGCCCGAAGACATCGAGGTGGAACTGGGCCCTGACGACTACCGCGAGGACATCTTCCACGCCAGCGGTCCCGGCGGGCAGCATGTCAACAAGACCGCCTCGGCGATCCGGCTGACCCACTACGAGACGGGAATCGTCGTCCAGTGCCAGGACGAAAAAAGTCAGCACAAGAACCGCGCCAAGGCGATCCGCGAATTGAAGGCGAGAATCTTCGACCGCAAGCGGGAGGAAGAGACCAAGAAGCGGGCCGACGAACGCAAGAGCAAGATCGGCTCCGGCGACCGCAGCCAACGCATTCGCACCTACAACTTCCCTCAAAACCGCGTCACCGACCACCGCATCAACTTGACACTCTACAAGCTCGACGCGATCATGGCCGGAGACCTTCAGCCGATTATCGACGGGCTACTGGAATACGAACGCCAGCAGCTTCGCGATCAGTTCGGCGCGGTCAGGTGACTTGCAGTCGCTGGCCAGGCTTGTTCATGAGCAGGAGACTCTCCGCTCCGGCACGCATCCGCGCGCGCCGCGGAGGCGAGGGCCGCTTGGGACAGGTGGCGTGGCTGACGGCTGGGGGGGGACAGTGTCGTCGCTCGCGCGTCGGGCTGGGAGTGTGTCCTCGCTCGCGCGTCGGGTTGCAAGTGTCCTCGCTCGCGCGTCGGGCGGAGGTGGCCGCTGGCGCGTCGAGTCACAAGTGTCCTCGCTGACGCGTCGGGTTGGACGATCGGCACGTGAATACTCCGTGTTGGATGGGGTCTTCCCCCTGCGAAACCGGCAACGAACGGGGCTTTAAGGAATCCCGATGCGATGGTGCATGGCGAAGTCTGGAACGTCGGCCGTCTGCTCTCCTGGACCGCCGACTATCTGAAAAAGCACGGTTCCCAGTCGCCGCGTCTCGACGCGGAGGTGCTGTTGGCCGAGTCGCTCGATTGCGAGCGGATCGACCTCTACACCCGCTTCGACGAAGAGCCGGACGAGGCGGTGCGGGCGGCGCTGCGCGACCTGGTCCGGCGGCGGGCCGAAGGCGCGCCGGTGGCCTATCTCGTTGGCCGGCGCGAGTTCTTCTCGCTCTCCTTTCGCGTTACCCCCGACGTGCTCGTCCCGCGGCCTGAAACCGAGCACCTGGTGGTTGCAGCGATCGACCTGGCGAAAGGCATCGCCGGCGGCGCGGCCATCTGCGACGTGGGGACCGGCAGCGGGATCATCGCGGTCTGCCTGGCGCGGCAGGTCGCCAATTGCCGCGTGACGGCCGTCGACATCAGTCCCGCCGCGCTTCGAATCGCCCGCGAGAACTCCGCGGCCCACGGCGTCGAGGATCGAATCGAGCTGGTTGAAAGCGACCTGTTGGCCGCTTTACCCGAAAGCCGGGCGTTCGACCTGATCGTCAGCAATCCGCCCTATGTCAGCCAATCGGAGTACGATGAGCTCGGAGTACGATGAGCTGCCGGCCGGAATCCGCTCGTTCGAGCCCCGCGGGGCGCTCGTGGCCGGGCCGCGGGGAACCGAGATCATCGAGCGGCTCCTGCCACAGGCCGCGGCGCGCCTGGCGGATGGCGGGCACCTGCTCATCGAAGTCAGCCCGATGATCCACGACGCGGTTTGCCGGCTGATCGCGGCCGACTCGCGGCTGCTGCCGCAAACCACGATCAAGGACCTCGCCGGCCACCCCCGAGTCGTCAGCGCAAGAAAAGGGCATTCCTGATTGCAGCGCAGCGAGCGCAAGCCTTCTGGCCGCCGGAGGATGCGACCGGTTCGAGCGGAGGGCGAAAGTGCCCCTGTCTTAGGAGACGTGTTTTTCACTGTCCTGGCGGACGATGGCTGCCAGGAAGTTGCCCGGAAAACGGCCCTGCGTCAGAATATAGTTTGGCGATCCGCCTGATTGCGGCTACCCGCTGGCGGCGATCATGCCTCGACCGGGGCCGGGGTGGCACGGAGCAGCGGAGAGGGGAGAGACAGCGACCATGCCGGTCGAAGACCTCGAATCCGGACTTCTTCGCGGGGCGATTGGTGGAGACCGCGCCGCGCTTTCGCAATTGTTCTTGCTCCATTACGACGATCTGCGGCATTACATCGCCAGGCGGCTGCCGGGCGGCCTCGAGCCGCTCGTCTCCGACGCGGACATTCTCCATCAGACAATGGTGCGCGCCGCGCGGGGAATCGGCCGCTTTCAGCCGGTGCACGACGGGGCGTTCCGCGCCTGGTTGACGACGATCGCCGACAACCTGATCAAGGACGCGCAGAAGAAAAAACGCCGCCAGCGGCGAGCCGGCGACGGGGCCCTCGCCGGCCAGGGCAGTTCGGTTGAGGCGATGGTCGAAAAGATCGCCGGTGACGCAACCAGCCCCAGTGTCCGGACCGAGCGGCGCGACAACGCCCGGCGATTGCACGCGGCGCTGGCCGCCTTGCCCGAAGAACATCGCCACGTGATCGAACGCTACTACCTCCGGGGCCAGTCCCTCGACCAAATCGCCGAAGCGATGGGGAGCACCAAGGGGGCCGTGCGGGCGCTGGCCTACCGCGCGCGGAAACGGCTTCGCGAACTGATGGGGCGGTCGAGCCAGTATTTCAGCGGCTGAATAGTTGCCGCGGCACATAATTACGACGCGTTTCAAGACGAGAGCCGCCGGCCGCGCGGCGCCGAATGCGGGCTCTCCTCTTGCCTATTCCGATGGGCGGATCATGTCGGCCGGTTCGGCAAAGAGTAATCCGACGAGCGGCAGGGCGGACGAGGTCCGCCGGGTGGCCTGGGAGTATGCGCGGCGGCGGCGGGCTGGCGAGCGGCTCACTGCCGAGTCTTTCGCCGCGGAACACCCGCGGCTCATGCCGGACCTGGCTCTGGAGTTGGAAAAGCTCCAACGCATTGAAGGCGCGCTCGACGAGGCCGATGAGGATCGCTACGCCGACGCGCTCGTGCGCCTCGACGCCGACGAGCGGGGCAGCGTGGCCGCCGATCGTAGCGGGATGGGCGGCGGCGAGCCGCTCGATTCCGGCAGCACCGCCGCCTTGTCGCCGCTGGCGGGCGGTGGCGGTCCGGTGGGCGAAGACGCCGCCGGCGACTGGATGCCGGCGATGATCGGCCGCTACCGAGTTCGGCACCTGCTCGGTGAAGGCGCTTTCGGCCGCGTTTACCTGGCCTGGGACGGCGAGCTTGCCCGGGAGGTGGCCGTGAAGGTTTCGCAGGTTCCGGCGGACGCCAAGCCCGAAAGCGTGGCAGCCTTCCTCACCGAAGCGCGAACCCTGGCGCGGCTCGACCACCCGGGAGTGGTTCCGGTCTACGACGCCGGGCGGACCGCCGACGGGTGCTGCTACGTCGTCTCGAAGTGGATTCGCGGCAGCGATCTGAAGTTGCGCATCGAGCGCGAACCGCTCGACCTCCGGGAGGCGGTGCGGATCGCAATCGCCGTTGCCGACGCGCTGGATTGCGCCCACCGGCACGGGCTGATCCACCGCGACGTCAAACCGGCCAATATCCTGCTCGATGCCGGGGGGAGGCCCTACCTGGGCGATTTTGGCCTGGCCTTGAGCGGCGAGCGGCCGGGCGAGGGGCGCAGTTTCGCCGGCACCCCGGCCTACATGAGCCCCGAGCAGGCTCGCGGCGAAGCCCACCGCGTCGACGCCCGGTCCGATGTCTTCAGCCTGGGTGTTGTGCTCTATGAGATGATCACGCGGCGCAAGGCCTTCGTTCAAGGCCGGGGCGAGACGGTGCTGGAGCAGGTTCTGCGGACCGAGCCGCCCCGGCCGCGGCAGTGCAACGGGTCGATCCCGCCGGAGCTGGAGCGGATCTGCATGAAGGCGATGGCCAAGCGCGCCGGCGATCGCTACCGGACGGCCAAGGACCTGGCCGACGACCTGCGGCAGCACCTGGCTGATGAGGCGCGGCAACCGCTGTTTGCCCCCTCTGGCGGCCGCGTCCGGCTGGTGTTGGCCCCCGGCGCGGCGGAGCCGCCGCCGAAGATCGTGCCCCGCGGCCTGCGGCCCTTCGAAGCGTGCGATTCGCAGAGCTTCCTGCCGCTGATCCCCGGGCCCCGCGACCGCCAGGGGCTGCCCGAAAGCATCCGCCAGTGGAAAATCCGCATCGAGGGGGAAGACCCGGAGGAGTCGTTCGCCGTCGGCGTGCTTTACGGGCCTTCCGGCTGCGGCAAGTCATCGCTGGTCAGGGCGGGTCTTTTGCCAAGGCTTTCGCCCCACATCCAGGCCGTCTACGTCGAGGCCGGGGCGGAGCACACCGAGTTGCGGGTGCTCAAGAAGCTCCTCCGCCGCTATCCCGAGCTGCCGCGGCAGGGGACGCTGGCGGAGTGCCTGGCCTCGCTGCGCGGGGGGCGCGGTCCGGCCGCCGGCTCGAAGCTCCTCCTGGTAATCGACCAGTTCGAGCAATGGCTGCACGGCCGCGGCGAGGCCGACCGCCGCGAGCTGGTCGAGGCATTGCGGCATTGCGACGGCTCGCGGCTGATCTGCCTGCTGCTGGTGCGCGACGACTTCTGGCTGGCCCTCAGCCGCTTCATGATGGAGCTGGAGATCGACCTCGTCCAGCGGCACAATGCGGCGCTGGTCGATCTGTTCGATCCCGGGCACGCGCGGAAGGTGTTGGCCGAGTTCGGGCGGGCCTTTGGGCGACTGCCCGAGGACCTCGGCCAACTCAGCGGTTCCCAGGAGGCCTTCTTGCAACGGGCGGTCGAGGGCCTGACCTGCGGCGAGAAGGTGATCCCGGTGCGCCTGGCGCTGCTGGCGGAAATGATCAAGGGCAAGCCTTGGAACCTGGCCACGCTCCGCGATGCGGGCGGAGCCGAGGGGGTCGGCGTCGCCTTTCTCGAAGAGACGTTCAGCGCCCGCAGCGCCAATCCCCAGTGCCGGCTGCACGCGCCGGCGGCACGCGCGGCGCTCGAGGCCCTGCTGCCGGCCTCGGAGAGCGAGCTTAAGGGAAATATCCGCTCCTACCCCGAGCTGCTCGACCTCTCGGGCTATGGGCAGAAGCCTCGCGCATTCAAAGAGCTGATCCGCATTCTCGACAGCGAAACGAGATTGATCACCCCGTGCGATCCGGAGGTTGCCTCGCTGGAAGATAATGCGCCGCGGACGAACGTGCGTTACTACCAGTTGACCCACGACTATCTCGTGCCCGCCCTCCGGCAATGGCTTACGAAGAAGCAGAAGTCGACCCTCGCGGGGCGCTGCGAGCTGCGCCTGGCCAGCCGCGCCGCGATGTGGAATGCCACCGGCGAGCGGCGGCAGTTGCCTTCGCTCTGGGAGTGGGCGTCGATCCGCTTGCTGACGCGTTCGCGGCTCTGGACGGATTCCCAGCGGAAGATGATGCGCGCGGCCGCCTGGCGCCATGCCCTGGCCGCCGGCCTCTTGTCGCTGGTGCTCGTGGCGTTTCTCTTCAGCGGGCTGGAGCTGACCGGCATGACGCGAAACGCCCTGATGCAGTTCCGCGCACGGAGCGCCGCGGTCTGGATGGCGCTGGGCAACGAAGGGGCCGTCTGGCGGCTGTTGAAAAGCGACGCCGAATGCACGCTCCGGACCCGCGTGATCCACGCCCTGAGTCCCGTCGTCGTCAGCCCGGCGGAAGTCCTCGCCAGCTTGCAGGATCAGAACGACGTCTCCGTCCAGAGGGCGATGCTGCTGGTGGCCGGCGAATTGATCGGCGATCCGGCCGAGTCGTTCGCCGTCCGCGCCGGCGTCGGGCGGCGCGAACTTGCCGAGGAGACCGTCGAGCGGCTCGTCGGCCTTTATCGAGATCATCCCGACCCGGGCATCCACTCGGCCGCCGAGTGGCTCCTCCGCCGCGCCGGCCGGGAGGAACGCGTCGTCCGCGCGGCCAGGGACCTTGCCTCCGCCAGGCCCGACAACGATCGCCAGTGGTACATCAACCGCCAGGGACACACGATGGTCGTGATTCCGGGGCCGGCGCAGTTCCTGATGGGGGAACCGGCCGGCGCCGGAACGTCGCCAAGGGGCAGCCCGGCGCACTACCAGCGGATTCCGCGGAGTTTCAGCATCGCCGCGACGGAGACGACGGTCGGCCAGTTCCAGCGGTTCCTCGACGACAACCCGCCCGCCGGCTTGGGGCCGCCCGCCCAGGCCGGCGTTTCGCCCTCGGCGCCCCAGGCTTCCGTTACCTGGTACGAAGCGGCCGCCTACTGCAACTGGCTGAGCAAGTCCGAGGGACTGCCTCCGGACCAGTGGTGCTATCTGCCTAATATTGACGGCGCCCGGGCGGACGGGATGCGGCTGGCCGGCGACTATCTTGATCGCCGCGGCTACCGGCTGCCGACGGAAGCCGAATGGGAATTCGCCTGCCGGGCCGGCTCGGCGGAAGCGTTCTCCTTTGGAGCCGACGCGTCGTTTCTCGAGTACTACGCCGCCTGCGCGAAGAACGCCACGGGGCAGCCGTCGCTTGTCGGCGCCAGGAAGCCCAACGATTTCGGGCTCTTCGACATGCACGGCAACGTGGCCGAGTGGTGCCAGGACCGTTACCAGTCCGACTCCGCCGATGACCCGGAAGAGCGGGTGATCCGGGGAGGCGCGTTTCTGGACCCGGCCGAGCGGCTCACATCCGCCGCCCGCGAAAAAAGCCGGCCGGAAGCGCGCTCCGTGCGGTGCGGATTCCGCATCGCCCGCGGCTATCCGTAGCTTGTGGACAAGGGAACCCGCCGCCATCGGGCTCCTAAGGGCAAGGGGTTTTTCCGGACCCGAGAGAGCCGGACTGGCCGAACAGCGCGCGCCAGGCGCGCCGGAATCAGCGTTTGAGACAGCAAATCCCGCCGCCTCGCCCTCAGCCCAAATCCCGCCGCCTCGCCCGGCGGATCCTTCGGCTTCCCACTACCCCGCCGGCTCGCCCTCAGCGCAAATCCCGCCGGCTCGCCCTCTCCCAAATCCCGCCGGCTTGCCCGGCGGATCGTTCGGCTTCCCACTACAGCAGCGGCTCGCCCCCTCCCCAAATCCCGCCGGCTTGCCCGGCGGATCGTTCGGCTTCCCACTACAGCAGCGGCTCACCCCCTCCCAAATCCCGCCGGCTTGCCCGGCGGATCGTTCGGCTTCCCACTACAGCAGCGGCTCACCCCCTCCCAAATCCCGCCGGCTCGCCCGGCGGATCGTTCGGTTTCCGACTACCTCACCGGCTCAACCTCTCCCAGAATCCCGCCGGCTTGCCCGGCGGATCGTTCGGTTTCCGACTA
>JAMOAF010000908.1 GCA_023621895.1 Planctomycetota bacterium | reverse complement strand
TCGCGCGCGCCTTGTGGTTGTCGACCGTGCTCGGTGCGAGCTTGAGGATGCTCGCGGCCTCATGCACCGTGCATCCAAGGCTGGCCAACCGAACGACTTCCTTCTCCCGCGGCGTTAATTCTGATGCCATGTTGGATGCCCTGCACAAAAGGGAAGCAACTGCCAGGGTGGCGGTTCGCGGCACAGGCGTGCCCACGGAACCAACAGAGATCGATCACCGCCCCTGAGTTCCTTGCCAGTATGTAGCAATCCGCGGAAAAAAGCAAATGGCAGAGGGGGGGGTGCAGGGAAATTTGCATGGAAACTTTTTAAGCGAGTAGGATTAAATCGATAAAAAAATTTGGCAGTGCGTCCACACTGCTATCCGGCTCGCTTTGAGGCCGCCCCTGGCGGCTGGCCAACGTCTGCACTTTCCGTGGAGCAAGCGCGGGCGGGCGCGCCTCAGGCTGTTCCGATCATGCCGGGGCGAACAAACCGTCACGAGATCTCGGGCACGACGTATGGTTCGCGGTAGGTCCCTTTGACCAGTTGATTGGCTTTTTCATGATCGAGCACCCGCTCCCGGTCGGCGTCGATCGCCAGCCACTGGCCGAGCGTAACGGTTGGCTTGTCCACGTCGATCTCGTGCGCGGCGAGATGCTCGAGCAACCGATCGAGCGGCGCCACGCCGCCGATCGCCCGGCGAATCTCGGCAGCCGTCGCGCGATTGCCCACTCGGTAGGAAATATTGCCCAAGTGGGTCACCGAGGTCGAGACATGCCCCTCCATGACCTCCGCGCGAAGGTCCTCCCGCCGCCCGCTCCGCACGGCACCGATTTCCTGGCGGCATTGACCATCTGCCGCCCCTCCCAGATATAGTGGGAGAGTGGCTTTTCCACGTAGACATGCTTACCCGCCTGGCAGGCCCAGATCGTGCTCAGGGCGTGCCAATAGTTCTGGGTCGCGTTGGAAATCGCATCGACGTCGTTGCGGTCGAAGATCCGCCGCATGTCGTCGTATTGATCGACCGGCCGGCCGTAGGTCTTGGCAAACGCTTCCGCCCGGCTCCCCAGCAGCCGCCGATCCGGATCGGCCAGCGCGACGACCTCGACGCCCTCCTGGCGCTGGTTGCGCGGAACGTGCTCGCCCCAGCCGCGTCCACCCAGTCCGATCACGCCCACGCGGATTGCCTGATTGGCCCCCAGCACGCTCGAACGGCAGATTGCCGGACAGCAAAGAACACCCGCCGCCGCGGCGGCAGACTTCAAAAAATTACGTCGGCGCATGGCACTCGTCTCCGTTTGCGTTTCGTCGGATTACGCAGCAAGTGTAACGATTGGCGGGCCTGATCGATGCGGGACTCGGTTCGGCAAGCCGGCTTCGCCTCCCGCAGGGCGGCTCTCGGCCGCCGCCCGCGGCACGATCCCCGCGAGGCGGAGGAAGACCGGCGAAAAGCTTCGTCCCGCGAGGGTCGTGGCGATTACAGTCCCGCCCACGAAACCGCGGTTATCCTAAACGCCGAATTCGCTCCGCGTCAATCCGCGCGGGCGCTTGCCGCCGGCCGGCATCTCGCGGATACTCAAGTGGAAAGGCGCCGGGCTGACGGTGATATAGGACCCGCCGCTTGCAACCTCCCTGCGACTGAAAGGACGATCATGGCCCAGAACATCGAGACCCGCAATTCGCGCCGGTCATTCCTGAAGACTTCCTCGGCCGCGGCGCTCGCCGGCGCGCTCGCCTCGCCGCTGGGATTTCCCTCCGTGCTCCGCGGCGCGACCGCCGGAAAGCTCAAGCTGGGCCTCATCTCGGCGGCCACGTACGGCTACATGGGCGCGCCGCGGACCCCCGGCTCGTTCCACGGCACGGCCTTCGCCACGGTCTGCAACGGCTATGACGAGGCCAAGCGAAAGCAGTGCGAGGGGACCTTCGTGGCCGCCCAGAAACGCATCGACGGGGTGCAGGTGGTCTGCGTCTGGGACCCGGTCAAGCCGGCGGCCGAACGGCTTGCCGCCGCCTGCGGGATTGCGAAGGTCTGCGATGCGCCCGAACAGTGCGCCGAGGGGGTCGACGCGGTGCTGATCGTCGACGACGGCTCCGGCGAGCAGTGGAAATACGCGCTTGCGCCGCTACGCAAAGGCGTGCCCACGTTCTGCGACAAGCCGCTGGCCATGACGGCCAAGCAGGCCAAGGAGGTGGCTGACCTGTCGCGAAAGACCGGCACGCCGCTGATGTCGGCAAGTTCGCTGCGGTTCGTGCCCGACATCCTCGCGCTGGCCAAGGAGGCGCCCTCGCTGGGCGAGATTCACCTGGCCACGACCGTTTGCGGCAACGAGCTGGTCTACTACGGCATTCACGCCTTGGAGATGGCCTACGCGGTCCTCGGCGGCGGCGCGGTGTCGTGCCTCAACGTCGGGCAGCCGGGGCGCAACATCGTCCGCGTGCGATTCCAGAATGGCCGCGACCTGGTGCTGATGGTCGGTGAGAAGGAGTGGATGCGGGCGGGCTACCAGATCAACCTCTACGGCGCCAAGGGCTGGCGAAGCCTGACGCCCAAACTCGACGACCTCTATTGGTACCTGATCGACAAGTTCCTCGAATTGGTGCGAACCGGGAAGGAGAGCGTGCCGATCGAGGAGGAAGTGGAAGTCATCGCCGTGCTCGAGGCCGGCAAGCGCTCGCTGGAAGAAAAACGCGAAGTCACCGTGGCCGAAGTGCTGCAATAGAATCGCCGGAACCGCGCGCTGTGATGGGAGTCCGCTACCCCGCCACTTTCTTAAGCAGCCCGAGGGCCGACTCCGCCAGGGTCTGGGTTGCGGTGGGGACCAGCGGCGGATAGTCGAGGATTTTGGGCACCACGACGGCCGCATACTCGCCCGCCTTGTATGCGTTCACATCCGGCGCATACCCGATCGTACCGTCGGCGTAGCCGACCACGAGCGTGTCGGCCAGCGGTGAATCGCGGCGGATCGCCAAGCCATAGCAACTGTACATCTCGGCGGGATGAAAGACCATGCCGACTTCGCCCAGTCGCATCGCCGCCAAGGTAATCGGCAGCGCGGCGCGGTTGAGGTCGTACTTGCTGGCACTTTCGAACCAGGCCTTGGCGAACCCGGCGTCGACCCAGGGGCCGCTCTTGCAGGCGGCCGGGTTCTTGCGATACTCGTCCAGCCACGTTTGGAACAGGGCCATGTCCAGCGGCAGATCGCACGGCTCGACGGCCACCCGCAATGCATCGACCTTGACCGGCCTGGCGTCGTCCAAGGCCCGGCCGAGGGCATCGCAGACCGCGGCGGCAGTCGGCTCGGCCTCTCCGATCCAGATCGTGCCGTCGCCGGGGTTCACGTCGCCCGCATGGCCCTGGAGAAAGACCGGCGCCAGCTTCCGCGTCTCGGCCACGCGCTTCGCGACGAGCCCCGGCCAGTCCGGTCCGGCCAGGCTGTCGCGGAAGCAGACCGGATGGTTGGAGAAGTGGTACCATGCCAGCGTCCGCCGGCCGCCCGGCCGCTCCAGCCGCAGCACGTGGAGCATCGTATCGAGCCAGCGCTCGTCCTCGGTCGAATTCTTGGTGAACTCGGCGTCGGTCTTGAACTTCTTTGTTGTCCGGTTGAAATTCGCGCCTACGGCACGGGCCTTGCCGAGATAGGCCTCGGCCGGGGCGAGATCCTCCTTGGCCAGGCGGCACGCTTCGACGACCTTCTTCGCCACCGCGGCCATGTACTCCTGCGGGACGGCGCCCCATTGGTGCGAGAATTGGAATGCGGGCATGCTGTGGCTGTGCGTGGCGCAGACGCGGACGTGCGATGCCGGGATTCCCGTCTCGCGCGCGACCTCCGCCTGGACCCGGCCGGTGAATTCGTAGCTCACATCGAGCATGTCGAGCGAAACGATCGCCGCCCGCACGTCCCCGCAGGCAAGCCACAGCGCCCGGGCGGAGGTCGGCTGCCGGATGCCGGTGATCAGCCGCGGATTGTCCGGCGGACGGTGGAAACCGCCCATCTCGATTCCCAGGGGCGGCGTGGTGTCGACCACCCCCTCCCCGGCGAGCAGCCGGGCGGCGCCCGCGGCGCCGAAGCCGCGGCGGCCGCCCAGGGAGATACCGGCGGCGCCGGCCATTCTCTCAAGGAAACGGCGGCGTGAAACAGTACGATCATTGGTTCGTATCACGGTTGGGTCTCCTGGATTTCAGCGAGTTACTGTTCAACCATCGCGATCACCTGCGGCCCGCGTGCCGCGCCACATCGGCCGTGGTCGGCGCCTTCGATGACGATCTGCTTGACGGCCTTGCGGCTGACGAGCAACCTCCCCGCTGACTGCTGAGTTTTCCTGGTTCCCAAGCTCCAGCTTGGGAACCCAACACGACAGTCTTTTTGTCCCCTGTCCCCTGTCCCCTGACTGCTGACTGCTGACCGCTGACGCCTGACGGCTGACCGCCAACTTTTCACAGCGGGCGATCCTTGGCGGGGCGGCCCTTCCCGCCCACCAGCGAGAGGACCAGCGCCGTGACCCCGGAGACCAACAGGCCGGCCCCGAATCCGACCACCTCGCTCGACGTTGTCACCAGCGTGGGAAATGCAGCCAGGCTTCGAATCGGCTCTCCGAAGGCCGCCGCGCAGATGCCCCAGGTCAGAATGCCGATTCCTCCCCCCACGGCGACCACCGCGAAGATTTTTGCGAACACCCGCCCGATCCTCGGATTGACGAGCGCCCAAAGCACCAGCCAGGCGGCGGCAACCGTCGGCAGGATCGCCGTGGCCCACGAGACCCAGACATCCATGTCGGGAATTCCCTCCAGGCCGGCGATGAAGATCGGTACGGCTTCCAACATGATCGACCCCCAAAAAACAGACCTCTGTACTTGCCGGGGCTGCCTGGCCGCCTGGCAACCGCGCGGGAGCCCTGCGGTCCGATCTCTTCCACGATCGGCCGGCCGCAAACGCGCGACCGGAAATCGGGACCGCCGCGAACGTAACGCCCATGGCTTGACCGGCGAACTACCAGTAGCATAATTCTGCCCGCCGGGCAGTCAAGCGCGCCGCGCCCCCTTATACTGGCGGCATGGCCGCTCCGCGCCGGGCTCGTCTCCGCCGCAAGGCGGCGGTTTTTTCAGGAGAGCCAGACCCATGAATCGATCGCGATCTTGCCGCACGATTGCCGCGATTTTCGCGGTTTTACTCCTCCCGGCCGGCGCCGCCAGGGGGCAGGCCGCCGGCGGCCTGTCGCTGGAAACGCTGCGGCAGCAGCGGACCGAACTCGCCCGCCGCCCCCGGCCGATCATCATGAACAACGACGGCTGCGACGTGCTCTATTTTCCCAAGGCGGAGCAAGCCACCGCCGAGGCCTTCCTGGCGAAACGCACGACGCCGCTGGCCGGCACCCAGGTCGCTGCGATCGCCTTCTGCCCGACCAGTTCCGGGTTCGGCTACTTCACCCACGACACGAAAATCGGCGCCGTGCTGACGCGATCCGGTTATGAATTCGGCCTCGAGCCCGATACGCGCAACATCGCCGGCGAATTGATCGCCGCTGGCGCCGACTGCCTCGCCGCCGTCGTCGGGTTCTGCCATGCCCACGGCATGGAGGCCTTCTGGTCGATGCGGATGAACGACACGCACGACGCCGCCCACCGGCCCGACCAGCCCTACTTCCTCTTCCCGCCGCTGAAGGCCGAACACCCCGACTGGCTCGTCGGCGAGCCCATCAAGCGGACGCCCTATGGGCGCTGGAGCTCCGTCGATTACGCCCGGCCGGAGATTCGCGACCTCGCCTTCCGATTCGTCGAAGAGATTTGCCGGGGCTACGAGGTCGACGGGGTGGAGCTCGACTTCTTCCGCCACCTCTGCTACTTCAAGAGCACGGCGCAGGGCGGCGCGGCAAGCGACGCGGAGCGCGAGATGATGACGGGCCTTGTCCGCCGCATCCGCGCGATGACCGAGGAGGAAGGCATGAAACGCGGCCGGCCGATCCTCGTTGCCGTCCGCGTGCCCGATTCCACCGGCTTCTGCCGCGACCTCGGCCTGGACATCGAGCGCTGGCTGAGCGAAGGGCTCGTCGACCTGCTGATCACCACCTGCTACTTCCAGCTCAACCCCTGGCAATACAGCGTCGAACTCGGGCACAAGTACGGCGTCGAGGTCTATCCGTGCCTGAGCGATTCACGCGTCACCGGCGAGACCCGCTTCCGCCGCGGCTCCGCGGCGAGCTACCGCGGCCGCGCGGCGAGCGCCTGGGCGGCCGGGGCCGACGGCCTCCACCTGTTCAACTTTTTCGACCCCAAGGCGGAAATCTGGCGCCAGATCGGCAATGTTGAAACGCTTCGCCCCCTCGACAAGCTCTACTTCGTCAGCGTCCGCGACGGCGATCCGCAAAGCTACCTGGCCGGCGGCCGCCAGTACCAGGCATTGCCGCTGGTTTGCCCCTCGCATCCCCAGTTGATCAAGCCGAGCC